>CALXZV010000055.1 GCA_944393335.1 uncultured Clostridia bacterium
AACAATTTACAAACGAAAGGTAAAAAATATGTACTTAAAAAAATTAGAATTGCAAGGATTCAAATCTTTTGCAGATAAAACAGTATTTGAATTTAAAAAAGGAATAACTGCAGTAATAGGTCCGAATGGTTCTGGAAAAAGTAATATTTCAGACGCTATTAGATGGGTTTTAGGTGAACAAAGTATGAAATCACTTAGAGGTTCTAAATCTGAGGATATTATTTTTGCTGGAACTCAAAGCAGAAAATCTTTGGGTTTTGCAGAAGTTAATATGGTAATGGATAATTCAGATGGAGCTCTTCCAGTAGAATTTTCAGAAGTAACGGTTACAAGAAGATTATATAGAACTGGAGAAACTGGCTACTTTATAAACAAGGTTCCATGTAGACTTAAAGATATTTTAGAACTTTTTATGGATACTGGAATAGGGAAAGATGGGTATTCAATAATAGGACAGGGCAAAATAGATGAAATTTTAAGCAATAAATCAGAAGATAGAAGAAAAATATTTGAAGAAGCATCTGGAATTGTAAAATATAGAACTAGAAGAGAAGAATCAGAAAAAAAACTTGAACAAACTAAGCTAAACTTAGTTAGAATAAATGACATATTAACCGAAATAGAGGCAAATATTGAGCCACTAAAATTACAATCAGAAAAAGCTAGAAAATTTTTAAGTTTAAGAGAAGAACTTAAAAATATAGAAGTTGGTCTATTTGTGCAAAGAATTAATACATATAAAGAAAAGTTGCAAGAGTTAGAACAAAACAAAGATATTTTTGAAAATCAAAATCTTGAAGAAAATAACAAACTTGAAGATATGCAAAATTTAAAGCAAGATTTAAAATCTCAAATAGAAGAAATATCTGCAGAAATGGAAAGACTTCAAACTCTTGGCTTTGAAAGTGAAAACAAAATAGAGAGAATAAACTCTGAAATCAATGTTAGCAAGGAAAAAATTTCTAATAATAGTGAAAATAAAAATAGACTTGAAAATGAAATAACACAGAGTAATATTAATATATCAAGCTTGGAAGAAGAAAAACAAGGCAAAGTATCTAAAAAAGAAAGCTTAAAAGAAAATAAGGAAAAATTTGCAAAAGAGTTAGAAGAAAAAGAAGAAGAACTAAGAAGATTAAATCAAAAATTATCTAGTAAAGAGATAGAAATAGAAGAAAAGAAAAAGCAAGTAGAAGATTTAAAAGAAAATAAATATAGCTTTGAAAATGATATTACAGAACAAGATGTTAATTTTGAAAACTTTGAAAATAGAAAAAAACAGGCTGAAAAAGAATTGTCTGGTGTAATCTCAGAATTAGATGAAAAAAGAATGAGCAAAAATGAAATAAATTCTAATTTTGCAAAAATAGAAAATGAGAAAAAACAAATTGAAGAAAAGGTGCAAAAAGACAAAGCAGAAAAAGAAGCATTAGACAATCAAATAAAAGATATAGAAAAAAAAATAAACAATACAGTGGATGAACAAAGACTTAAAAAAAGCAAGTATAATTTTTTAGTTGAAACCGAAAAAGAAAAAGAAGGTTACACTAAATCAGTAAAAGAATTGTTAATTGCTTGCGAAAACGATCCAGCTTTAAAAAAGGGTGTTCATGGAGTATTTGCAAATATTATTTCAACTGATGAACAATACAGTACGGCAATAGAAATGTGCCTTGGTGCAAGCATGCAAAACATAGTTACTGAAAATGAAGGAGACGCAAAAAAATTAGTTGAATATTTAAGACAAAATAAATTAGGTAGAGCTTCTTTTTTACCTATATCTACAGTTCATGGCAAAAAGCTAGAAAATATTAAAAAAATAGAGGGCGTTATAGGAATTGCCTCAGACTTAGTAAAATACAAAAAAGAGTATGAGGGAATAGTGCTTAATTTATTAGGAAGAACAATTGTTACAGACAATATGGACACAGCAATAAAGCTAGCAAAAGAAAACAAATACTCATTTAGAATTGTAACTTTAGATGGTGACATTATAAATTCATCTGGAGCTATAACTGGTGGATTTGTAAGCAAAAAATCAGCTAATATTTTAGGTAGAAGTGAAGAAATTAAAAAATTAGATAAAGAAATAAAAAGATTAGATGAAAAAATAGAAAGTCTAAAACAAGAGAAAGAAAAAATTACGGTAAATGAAAAAACGGTTGAGATAGAAGAAAATACAAGAAAACTTCAAGAAATAGAAATAACTTATGCTAGAGAAAAAGAGAAAGTAATTCAACTTGAAGAAAATATAAATTCTATTGTTGCTAGAAAAGAAAAATTAAATAAAGAATTAGAAGAAATAGAAACTAAAAAGCAAAATGCAACAAATAAAAAGCAAGAATTACAAGAAAATATTAAAAACATAGATGAGCAAATTACAAATATTTCTAAAGAAATAGAAGAATTCGCAAACTTAAATAAAGATAATCAAAAATACATAGATGACTTAAATCTAGATATTACAAACTTAAAAATATCAGTATCATCATTTGATGAAAGTTCTTCTTCTATGGATGAATTAATAGAAAGAATAGAGCAAAGCATTGCAAGTGAAAAACAATCTATAGAAAACAAAAAACTTCAAATAGAAAAAATGGAAGAACAAAATTCATCTATAAGAAACACTATTTTAGAATTGCAAAACAATATAGAAAAAATAAAAGCAGAAGTATCTGGAAGTTCTACAAAAATAGAAGAATTAAAAAATAACAAAAATGCTAAAAACAGCAAACTAGACGAATTAGAAAAGAACATTGAAAAACAATTTGCCATAATTCAAGATGTGAAAGAGCAATTAGTTAAAATAGGCATAAAGAAAACAAATACAGAGCAAGATATATCGGATACTATAAACGAACTATGGAATGAATATGAAATAACTCCAAATAATGCTACAGAGTATCCAAAGCCTACAAACATACAAGAAACTCAAAAACGAGTAAATGAATTGCATAATCAAATAAAAGAACTTGGAAGTGTAAATGTCGACAGTATAGAAGAATACAAAAAGACAAAAGAAAGATATGAAACTATGTGTGAACAAAGACTAGACTTAGAAAACACAATGGCTAAATTAAGAAACATAATTACAGAAATGACCCAAACAATGAAAGAACAATTTAGCGAGAAGTTCAAGCAAATAAGTAAAAACTTTAATGAAGTATTCCAAGAGTTATTTGGTGGCGGAAAAGCAGAGTTAGTATTAGAAGATGAAAATAATATACTAGAATGTGGCATAGACATTAAAGTACAACCTACTGGTAAAAAGCTTCAAAATATGATGCTACTTTCTGGTGGAGAAAAAGCATTAACAGCAATTGCATTATTATTTGCAATATTAAAAATAAATCCAGCACCATTCTGTATATTAGATGAAATTGAAGCTGCACTTGATGATGTAAATGTATATAGATTTGCAGAATTTTTAAAGAAGTTTAGCAAAACAACACAATTCTTAGTAATTACACACAGAAAGGGTACAATGGAAGCAGCAGATACGGTTTATGGTATTACTATGGAAGAGAACGGAATTAGCAAGCTACTATCAATTAGGTTAAAAGCTGAATAATAAATACTTCAATATTACTATTCACAGCTAAAATTCTCTACTACGGCTCCAATATACATTCTTCCGCATTTGCTTCGAGGTTTCGCTATTCGCGAAAACTCTCGCTCGCTGCCACTCCGCTCCTACGTCGTCTGCGTTCGCTGAAATGCTCCAGAACATATATTGGAGCCTTTATAAAAATAATACAAACTGTGAATAGTTATAGTTTCAAGTAACATAAAAAAGTAAAATAACATACTATATATCAGTTAGAAAGGAGATATTAGTATGTTAAGTTACATAATTCAAGGTAATGCCAAATTGTCAGGAATAGTTGAAGCATCAGGATCAAAAAACGCTGCACTTCCAATCATAGCTACAGCAATACTTAACCCAGAGCCTGTAACACTATACAACATTCCGGACATTGAAGATACCAAAATAACATTGCAAATATTGAAGTTATTGGGTTGCACAGTCGATAACAAAAATGGTAAAATAACAATATGTAGTAAAAATATGAACAAAACGACCATTCCTAAAGAATTAATGCATAAATTGCGTTCAACAGTTGTTCTTGCAGGAGCCATAATAGGAAGGTTTAAAGAGGCTACTTTTGCATTTCCAGGAGGATGCAATATTGGAGCAAGACCAATTGACCTTCATTTAGATGCATTTAAAAAATTAGGAATAGACATAGACGAAGAAGGTGACGTTATAAGTTGCAAGTGCAAGGAAATTATAGGGAGAAGGATTAAACTAAAATTTCCAAGTGTAGGTGCAACCGAAAACATTATCTTAGCATCAGTATATGCAAAAGGAGCAACGCACATAACCAATGCAGCAAAAGAACCTGAAATAAAAGATTTGGCAAAATGTTTAAACTGCATGGGAGCTAAAATTTTTGGCGCAGGCACATCAGAAATTACAATATTTGGAGTAAAAAAACTACATAAGGCAGCATACAAAATTATTTCAGATAGAATAGAAACAGGAACCTTGCTTTGTGCAGCAGCTGGAACAGGTGGAAAAATAACAGTAAAAGGTGCAAACCCAGAAAATCTTTTAACAGTGCTTTATTCATTAAAAGAAGCGGGATGCAAAATTACAATTAATAGAAACAATATAAAGCTAATTGCACCAAAAAAGTTAAAAGCAATAAAAGTTGCAACAGAGCCATATCCGGGATTTCCAACAGATATGCAGCCAATATTTGGAGCAATACTTACAAAAGCAGAAGGAAAATCAATTATTGAGGAGAATATATTTGAAAATAGATTTAAGTATGCGGAAGAATTAATTCGAATGGGAGCAAATATTGAAGAAAATGGAAAAATGCTCGAAATTACAGGAGTAGATACATTATATGGCAAAGACGTAATGAGCAAAGACCTAAGAGGAGGGGCTGCTCTAGTAATTGCGGGGCTAATGTCAGAAGGAGAAACACGAGTAGAAAATATTGAATATATACTAAGAGGATATGAAAACTTAGATGAAAAGCTTCAAAAACTTGGAGCTAATATAAAAAAAGAAAAGGTGGTATAAATGCCAAAAGCTAAAATGCCTTCAAAAAAGGTAGCAAAGAAAATTAAAAAAAATAAAAAGATAAAAAATAGAAAAACCGAATCCATAAAAAATGATGGAATATTCAATTTTGATGAACAGGTGATAGAAGAGCCAAGAAAAAAGGTGACTAAAACAGCTCAAAAACGTAAAAAGAGCAAGAAGGCAAAAAATGTAGATTTAGACCAAGAACATTTTATTGGCGAAAACGAAGTAAAACATATAGATAAGAAAAAATTAGAAAAAATAAAAAAGGAGAAATTAAAAGAGAAAAGAACAAAAGAAAAAGAACTTGCTAAAGAGCAAAAAAGACAAGCTAAGATTAGAAAGCAAAGAGCAAAACAAACCAAAAAAGCAAGAATGACAGAGGAGCAAATTAGAAGAAACAGAAGAATAAAAACTATTATAAAACTATTTTTACTTTTAGCAGTTATAGCAGGTTTAATAATTTATTTAATGTTATCACCAATATTTAATATAGAAAACATTAATGTAGAGGGAAACAGCAGTATATCATCTGAACAAATAATAAGTTTATCTAAAGTTCAAAAAGATATTAACCTATTTAAAGTATCAAATAAAGATACAATAGAAGCAATAAAAGAAAATCCATATGTAAAATCAGTAGAAATAAAAAGAACTTTGCCAAACACTATAACATTTGTTATAACAGAAAGAGTAGCAACATATATGCTAGAATATGGAGGATCTTTTGCCTATATAGATAATCAAGGATACATATTAGAAATATCCGCAAACACAAAAGAAGGACTAGCTAAAATAACTGGCTATGAAACTTCACAGGATGAAATTACTCCAGGTAGCAGACTATGTCAAAACGATTTAGAAAAATTAAACACAGTATTAAGAATAACAGCTTCAGCAAAAACAAATAACATAGACAGTTTAATTACTTCAATTAACATAGAAGATAGCAGCAATTATACATTGTTCATGGAATCAGAGCAAAAAACCGTTTACCTTGGAGATTGTACAAATTTAGACACTAGAATGTTATATGTAAAAGCAATATTGGAAAAAGAAAAAGGTATAGCAGGAGAAATATTTGTTGATATGAACTTAAATGAAAAATATCCATATTTTAGACAGAAAGTTTAAAATTTTAAAGTGTGTTTATAGAAAAGGCTTTGTTAAGAGCTTTAATGTGACAAGTACTCAAAAACAATCCTTAAATTGAAAGGAAGGAGAAGATAGAATGAAAAATAAAAATGCATACATTGCTATAGGTATAGTTTGTGTTGTTTTAGCAGCAGCTATTACTTTACAAATAAGGACTATGCAAGGTGAAAATTCTGCTGTTGCACAAGAATTTGCAAATAGTGAACTTAAAGATAGTTTACTTGAGTGGAAAGAAAAGTCAGATAATGCAGAAACAGATTTAGAAAAATCAGTTGAAAGACTAGATGAATTAAGGCAAACTTCAACTACAAATGGCAATAGCTCAGAAGAAAAACAAGAAGAACTAAAAAAATACAATCAAATACTTGGGCTTACAGACGTTACAGGTGAAGGAATAACTATGACTGTTACAGATAGCACTCAAACAAACACAGCAGTAGATATGAACAATTTAATTGTTCATGATTCGGACCTAAGAAGTTTAGTAAACGAACTATCTAATGCAGGAGCAGAGGCAATATCAATAAATGATGAAAGAATAGTAAGCACAACTGCAATAACTTGTGCAGGAAATGTAATTTTAATAAATGGAAACAAAGTAGGTTCACCATTTACAATAAAAGCAATTGGAAATCAAGAAAGCTTGTATGGTGCAATTACAAGAGCTGGTGGATATACATATGGATTAAGAGCAAGGTCAATACAAGTAGAAACTAAAAAATCAGATAATGTGCAAATTTCAAAATACACTGGAGCATTAAGTTTCAAATATGCTCAAAATGATGACTAAAAACTTTAGAGAAGGGAGGACAGTATTACTTAATTAGTAATAAAAAATGCTTATGGAAAATAATCAAGAAATAAAAGAAAATCAAGACTCAAAGAATATTAAAAATGCAAATATAAAAAAGAAGGAAAGCAAAAATAATGCAAAAAAGCCAAAAGAGAAAAAGCCAATTAATAAAGCAACTCTTGTTTTATCCATAGTTGCAGGAATTATAGCGTTGGTACTTATTGCATCAATATTTGTACAATTTAGAACGGTTGATGAGTCTAAAGAACTGGACTTAGAAGGTTTAAGAGATGATGAACTTAGAACTCAAATAGCAAGTTACAAATCAAGATATGAAGAGACAATGGAACAATACAATGCAAATCAAAACACAATTAGAGAATATGAAACAGCTATTAATGAAAACAAAGAAACAACAGAACTTTTAGATCAAGAAATAGAACAAGCAAAAACTTTGCTAGGGCTAACAAATGTTAGAGGAAGCGGAGTAGTAGTAACATTAACAGATACAGAAGAAGCACTTTACACATATATTGCAGATGATTTAATACTTTTAATAAATGAGCTAAAGTATGCAGGAGCAGAAGCAATTTCTATAAATGACAATAGAATAGTAAACTTGTCAGATATAGTAACTTTAAATGATGGACTAATTATATTATATGGAAATGTAAGACTAACATCACCATATGTAGTAAAAGCAATTGGGGACCCAACATATTTGATGAGTACACTTAGCATAAAAAATAGTGGATATATTGACCAAATGAAAGCAAATGGAATGGCAATTGAAGTAAAACAAGACAATAATATAGAAATAAGTGCTTATACAGGAGAGGTAGATAATAGATATTTAAAGGAAGTAGAATAAATCTAATTTTAGCGATTTATTCAAAAAAATAAAAAGCTTTAAAATAGCTAGAAAGGATTTTATTATGATGATAATAGCGATTGTAGTAGGATGCATATTAGGAGTAGTTATTGGAATTTTAACACCAACAATTCCATACACAGTATCTCAATATTTAGCAATAGCAATAGTTGCAGCACTTGACTCAGTATTTGGAGGAATTGCATCAACAATAAAAAAGAATTTTGATATGAAAGTATTTATTTCAGGATTTTTTGTAAACGCAATTTTAGCAATGCTACTTACATATTTAGGAGAAAAATTAAATGTAGACATTTACTTAGCTGCAATAATAGTATTTGTAGGAAGAATGTTTAATAATCTCGGAATAATTCGTAGATATTATTTATCAAAATTTTCAGAAAAAAGAAAAAATAAAGTAAAAGAATAGTAAAAAAGGTGCATTAAAATATTTTATTACAAATAAGTTACAAATATTACAAAAATATGTCTAATTCTATTGACTTTTTTTGAAAAATATAATAATATGCATACTAGAAA
>CALXZV010000056.1 GCA_944393335.1 uncultured Clostridia bacterium
GTTATCTATAAAATTTATTTCTATAGACCTATTAGCTATTCTGCAGAAGATGCTAACAATGTATGCCGTAATTAGGGCTATAATCGCATAAATAAATGCTGCTATTAAGAAACTTACACCATATACAGTAAATGTTACAATCAAGAAAATTGCAAGAACAATTGCTGATACTAAGTATGGATTACAAAGTATTTTTTGTAGAGCAATTGCAAATATGATTGTCGCTATAGGAAATATAAAGAAAAATAAAATTATATCCATATTATCCCCTTGTATATTTTATGTAAATTGTTCATAATTTGTGTCAATAAAAATGATTCTTTTTGACATAAATAAAAATAAAAGCCAAAGCAATATATCTATTTTTCATTCTCAAGCTGGAGCAAGCAGCGACCCGCGCCGAGAATGTGAAAATAGATATATTGTTTGGCGATTAAGTATAAATTTGTTTTTTGGTGTCAAAAAGAATCTTATTAATTAATAGCATTGTACTCCACATTAACCAAATATAGTCCCATTGGTGGCAATGTTTTTCCTGCTTTTAGCCTATCTTTTGCCTCCAATATTTCTTTAACATCAATAGGTTCTATTTTTCCTATACCTACATCTACTAGGGTTCCAGCAATTATTCTAACCATATTGTATAAAAAGCCATTACCAGTAAGTTCTATTGTTACTATTTCTCCATTTCTTGAAACTTTGGCATCATATATTGTCCTTACACTACTTTTGCTACTTGTGCCACTTGCTTTGAATGATTTAAAATCATGTTCACCGATTAAATATTTTACTGCCTCGTTCATTTTATTTTCGTCTAATTTTTCTGGAAAATGATATTGCAAATATCTATAAATGGCAGTTCCTTGAACAGAATTATTTATTACATATCTATATGTTTTCTTTTTACAAGTATATCTGCTATGAAATTTTTCAGGCACAACTTCTGCTTCTTTTATTCTAATAGATTTTTTTAGTTTTGAATTTAATGCATATGGTATTTTTTCTATTGGAAAATCTTTTTCTAATCTAAAATTGGCAACTTGCCCCAATGCATGTACTCCTGCATCTGTTCTTCCAGATGCAATTAAGTTTACCTTCTCTCCTGTTACTTCTTCTATTGCCCTTTCAATCTCTCCTTGAATATTAAGTTTATTAGGTTGCTTTTGCCAACCATTAAAGTCTTTTCCATCATATTCTATTGTTAATTTTATATTTCGCATTTCTTACTCTCCGCTTACTTTCAAGTTTTTATTTTATCTTTTATCAAAATTTTTTACAACTTTATAATCATTACATATAGCAGGGCGCCTCTTACAGACACCCTGCCTTGAATTATATTATTCTTTAGTTTCATTAGTTTTCTTAGATTTTCTGCTTGCCCATTTTTCTTTCATTTTGCTAATTTTACTAACTCTTTGTTCTGAACCAAATCTAGCAGTAACCAAATTTTTGATTAAAATACGTTTAAGTGCATCTTCTTTAACATCTGCAATTAATGTACCATCTTTTGCAATTGATATTTTTCCTGTTTCTTCTGATACTACTACTGCTATTGCGTCAGATTCTTTTGATATTCCTATTGCTGCTCTATGTCTTGTACCAAGCTCTCTTGCAATATCTTTGTCATCTGCGAGTGGCAATATGCAAGCTGCTGCAGTTATTTTGTTATTGCTAATTACAACTGCTCCATCATGAAGTGGTGTTTTGGGAACAAATATATTAACAAGCACTTGAGGAGATATTTCTGCATCAAGTTTTATTCCTGTTTCTATAATATCTTGTATTTTAATATCTCTTTCAAATACTATTAAAGCACCTGTTTTTGATTTAGCCATCTCCTCTGCTGCAATAACTACTTTGTAAATATCTTCTTTTGTTTTATCTCTCAAACTTTTATCTATTCCAAATAATTTTGAAAATGTGCTTGAGCCAAGTTGCTCTATTGCTCTACGAAGTTCTGGCTGAAAAATAATTAAAAGTGCAATAACTCCATAACTCATAAATGAAGTTAGTATAAAATACAATAGTCTCAAATCAAGCAAATTACTTAAAACTGTAATAATTATAAGTAATACTATTCCTTTTATTAACTGCCAAACTCTTGATTTTTTAGCTACTTTTATAAAATATACTAGCAAAAATACAACTATTGTTATATCTAAAACAAAAGTAACTATTTGCCATGGATGTGAACTCAAATCACTAATGTATTCAGCAAAATCGAATTTAAAATTTGATATATTTTCAAACATTTTTAATTTTTAAATATATTCATTTCTTTAGCAACGTAAACTTTACGATATATGATTTTTGAATATATTAAAACTCCTTTTTTTATTTAGGTTTTTAAGTAAAGGCTTTACCTATAAACCTTTAGTCTAATTAAATTTATCTTAGCTGTCTAAATAAATTTTTTCTAGAACTATTGCAAGTACCACATTAAATAAAATATTAATGTTGCTGAAGAAGCTAGTAACATGCATATTACAACTATTAAAGCAATTAATCTGCCTAAGTTTTTCTTTACGTTAAATTTTTTGTGCTTTTTTACTTTTTTATTATTTAATTCTGCCTCTTCTTTTATTTCTTCATTTTTTACTATTTTATTTTTCTTTTTCATGCCTTTTGCCATTTTGTTTTCCTTTCTATTATGCTAAAAACTAACTGCAATTTTATTGAATAAAATCATTCAATAAACACCTAATCAAATTATAATTTAATTATACATCATTGTCAATAACCGCTTTTTAAATAAACTATTTGAGATTTTTTTACCTACCTACTGAAATACTTGTTTAATGTGATAATATTTTTCCGCCACCCACAACTGTATCTCCATCATAAAATACTACTGATTGACCAGATGTTATTGCCCTTTGTGGTTCGTCAAAAATTACTCTAGCATAATTTCTTGGAAGTAAAATTAATTTTGCAGGTTTTGGCTCAGCAGCATATCTTATTTTTGCTTTGACTTTCATTTTATTTTTTACATATTCCTCATCAATTAGCCAATTGATATTAGTTGCAAGTAAACTTTCTTTGTATAAATCACTTTCCTCTCCAACTATTAGTTCATTTTTTGATTTATTAAATCCTATTACAAATAGTGGTACAGGGTTTGATATTCCTAAGCCTTTTCTTTGTCCTATTGTATATTTATATAGACCATTATGTTTTCCCAAAACATTGCCTTTTTTATCAACAATATTTCCCTCTTTTGCTTTAAACTTTGCATATTTTTCTAAAAATTCTTTATAATTCCCATTTTCTATAAAACAAATATCCTCACTATCTGGCTTATTAGCGACCTCAAGGCCATGTTCTTTTGCTATATTTCTAATTTCTTCTTTAGACTCAAATTTGCCTAAAGGAAAAATAATATGATCTAGTAAATCTTTTCTTATATTATATAGAACATAGCTCTGATCTTTTTGAAGATTATTAGCCTTTTTTAATACATTTGAATTATATTTTTCACTAAATTCTATATTTGCATAATGACCTGTTGCAATATAATCACAATTTAATTCCTTTGCCCTTGTGCACATTAGTCCAAATTTCATAAATTTGTTGCATTCTATGCATGGGTTTGGAGTAACTCCACTTTTATATCCAACAATAAAATCTTGAACAACAAAATTTTTAAAATCATTTCTCAAATCTAAAAAAGTAAATGGAATATTTAGCTTTTTGCAAACCTTATTTGCATCAGCAGAATTTGTGGTATCTTCACCCCAAAATAGCATATTAATTCCAATTACATCATAACCTTGCTCTTTTAGCAAAATGGCGGAAACAGAGCTATCAACACCTCCGCTCATACCTAATAATACTCTTTTATTCATAATTTCTTTTATTCCTTCCCCAAGCATAAGTCTAGTTAAAAATTAATTCTTCTCTAACTTTTTTATTTATTCTCATAACTCGACATAATTATATCATATAAATTCATAGTTTACCATAATTTTTGTAATTTTAATTGCTAAATTTCATATAATATGATATAATATTAAGTGTAGCTTTTATGAAAGTTACATTAAATTTTCTATTTACACGGGGGTGTAAATGGTTTCGACAGTTATTTAGAAATATTTATAGCGAGTAGTGGATGGTTGCTTTGGCCACTTAAAATCAAGCAAATTAAATATAAAGGCTAACGATAGAGAATTAGCTTACGCTGCCTAATTGCAGCGTCGCCTTACCCAAGAGCCTACTGCTTGGAATAAGACGCCGACTAAAGTAGGAAACAAAGTTGCTTATTCCACTTAAGCAATGGGTAATTTAAATGGATATAAATAAAATGATTTGTTTATTTGCTATTTTATTTAGAAAATTATAAATAAACTGCACTCGGAGAAGTAAATATGGAAAAATAATTGGACGCGAGTTCAACTCTCGCCACCTCCACCAAAAAAGTTATCAAATGGGACGTTGTCAAATGGGACGGTTCTAATTGACACAATTTTGTGTCAATCAGAACCGTCCCATTTGACAACGCCTTAAAAATGTATAATTTCATTGTACATATCAATAGCAAATTTATCCGTCATACCTGATATATAATAAATAATTGCTTGAATATAATCTTCTTTTTTATTAATGTCAAAAATAATTTTATTATTTAGTCCTGTTCTATTTCCAATATTCCAATATTTTGCTATCCAGTTATAAAAATTATTAGACAAATTCGGATAATATTTAGACATTTCTAAGATTTTATTTGGTGTATTTTCTCCATCATAAGTATCTATTAAAATATCAAATATTTGATTTATTACTAAATCAAAATATTTATTTGATGGCGTCATTCTTTTTGCTCCATAGATGTATTTATAATTAAAAGCCTTTATTTTATTCATCATTTCAACTGCTGTTTTTGAAAGTCTTATGCCATCCTCTGGAGAAGAATTTTCGCAGATATCTGTTACCAAAGTATTGATTATAGCAGAATTACTGGTCCTACTTGCTATGCCTGTTATCTCAGATAGTTCATCTAGCATCTCATCTGTCAAAAATTTTTCTTCTATTGCATCATCAATATCTCTTCCTAAATAAGAAATTTTATCAGATATTTTTACTATGCAACCTTCCCATGTAAAAGAAGCATATTCATTTGGTTTTGTATATTCTTTTAAATCAATAGCTTCTTCTCTTGGTTTTAAACTATTTTCATCTATTTCACCACAGTGTGAAATTATGCCATCTCTTACAGCATAAGTCAAATTTAAGTTTTGCTTATTTCCTTCATAATCGTCTAAAAGCTCCACATCATCCACTATGTTAAGTCCATTTTGTTCATGCCAAAAAGGTTTGTCTAGTTCTCTTTGAGATATACTTGATAAAACTTTTTCACCTTTATGCCCAAAAGGTCCATGACCCACATCATGCCCACATGCAATAGCTCTAGTAAGTTCACTATTTAATCCCAAATAATTTGCAATAGTATAGCTTATAGACTCCACATAATTAACATGTTCTATTCTTGTTGAAATATGGTCATTTTCTGGTGAATAGAATACTTGTGTTTTGTGCTTTAACCTATTATAAGCATTTGTATGTAATATTCTATTAAAATCTCTTTCAAAAGGAGAACGTATATCTCCTGGCTTTGAGTAAAGTTCTTGTTCTCTTTTTATCATTTGATTCCACTTAGGATTATTCTCATTTGCAGCATAATCTTTAAATATAAACTTATTATTTACCATATAATCATCTCCTTTGTTTGTCAACTGGGACGGTTCTAATTGACACTAAAGTGTGTCAATTAGAACCGTCCCAGTTGACAATTAGAACCGTCCCTATTGACACCACTCCAATTATTTCTTTGATTTTTTAAAAGCAAAAAATTTGCTAATAAAAAAGTTTAATATTACAACCACAACAGTTACTATTAATTTTGAAATCATTTGTGGCATAGGGGTTAAAAATAATAAAGCTCCGCCTCCCCATTCTATAACCATAGTAAACGCTCTTCCTGAAATAAATTTGACAAATTCTTTCCACTTTGCTTTCAAAGTTTTGGCTTCTGAATGAAATACTAAATCTTTATTTGTAAAATATGCAAATAAAACAGCTGTGACTATTGCTATTACATTTGATAAATTATCATTCCACTTTAGTAAGTCTGTTAATACATAAAAAACTCCTAAGTTAATCACTGTTGTAAATACACCAAATATTACATAAAACATTACTTCTTTTGTACAAACTTTTTTTATTAGTTTTGTTAAATTTTCTTTCATTACTACATACCTTTCTATTTATTCCATTTTGTTGATTTTTCCTAATATGCTTATATTAGCATAAATTTTATGTTTTTTCAAGATTTTATTTTTTAACATTACGCAAATTCTTTATGAATTATTTATAAAATATTATGTAAATTTTTTTTAAAAAATAGTTGTGTTTTTTTCACAAAAGTAGTATAATAGAATACACGTTTTTTTAACTTCAATTATTTTATGGAGGGCAAAACACATGGAGCGGAATGATTTACCTAAAATATATTCTTATTGCCTAGCAATAGGAATTGTCATTGGCCTTTTAGTGTGCTTGTTCGCAGGAATAGCATCACCAGAAGATTTGACAGAGGATGAACGAGCTGCATATAAGCGGCTTGCAATCGAGTATTACGAAACGGGAGAATATGACGTTGATAGCAACATATCGGTATCGTATTATTCACAGCACTTAGTAAATGTTGTGGATAATAGCAGACCTCTTACTCCCAGCCTTAGTTTTGAATTTGACGATGACAATGATAAAATAGTTGTCCATCAAGGTATTAACTGGGCTGTGATTAAAGTCTTTCCCGTTATCATTATAGCATCTGTTGCTATATCGATTGTAGTAGGTTTTATCCTTACAGTTTTTGGTTTTATTTTCATGCCGTAAATTTTAGGAGGGGCGCTAACCCCTCCTTTCATTTTGCTTATTAAGTCACCAAATTGCTATTTTATTTTCTATACTAAGTATCCTAATTCATTTTCTATATTAAGAAGCCTATTATATTTGCACACTCTATCTGTCCTGCATGGCGCTCCTGTCTTAATTTGCCCAGCATTTACCGCAACAGCCAAATCAGCTATAAATGTATCTTCAGTTTCTCCAGATCTATGAGAAATAACTGTTTTATAGCCATTTTCCTTTGCTAAATTTATAGTTTCTAAAGTTTCAGTCAAAGTACCTATTTGATTTGGCTTAATTAATATAGCATTTGCTACCTCTTCATCTATTCCTTTTTGTAATCTTTTTGGATTTGTAACAAATAAATCATCTCCAACTAATTGTACCTTATCTCCTATTCTTTGGGTTAGCTCTTTCCAAACTTTCCAATCCTCTTCTGCTAAGCCATCTTCTATTGACATGATTGGATATTTACTTGCCAAATTCACTACATAATCTATCATTTCGGCCTTTGTTTTGTAAATATCTGTTTTCCAAAAATAGTAACCTTCTTTATTTATTTTTTTGGCAGCATCATGCATTTCTGTACTCGCCATGTCCAATGCCAATTTAAAATCTTTTCCGTCCTTAAAACCAGCTTTTCCTATTGCTTCTAATATTAATTCAATGGCCTCTTCATCATTTTCTAGGTCTGGTGCAAAACCTCCTTCATCTCCAACAGATGTAACTAATCCTTTTTTCTTTAAAACTTCTTTAAGCACTTTATATACTTCAGTGCACATTTGAAGCATTTCTTTAAAACTATTTCCGCCGACTGGAACAATCATGAATTCTTGTATATTTAAATTATTATTTGCATGTTTGCCACCATTTAAAATATTCATCATAGGAAGTGGCATTTTATATGCATTTATTCCACCTAAATATTGATATAGAGGTATTTGTAAACTATTGGCTGCCGCTCTTGTAACCGCCAAAGATGCGCCTAAAATAGCGTTAGCACCAAGTTTTGATTTATTTGGAGTTCCATCTAATTTTATCATTTGGTCGTCAATAAATTTCTGGTCAAATACATTTTCTCCAATTATTGTTTTTGCAATTTTTTTATTAACATTTTCCACCGCTTTGCTAACACCAAGGCCGTTAAAATTTTGCATATCTCCATCTCTCAATTCAACCGCTTCAAAGCTACCAGTAGATGCTCCAGATGGAACCATAGCCACTCCTTCTACTCCACTTTCGAGTGTAACTTTTACCTGAACTGTGGGATTTCCTCTTGAATCTAAAATCTGCATTCCTTCAACATTTTCAATATAATCTGTAAACATATATTTACCTCCTCGTATAATATGTTTATAAGGTTTATTTAATATGAATTTTATAAACATATTCTTTCTTTTATATTTTTAAA
>CALXZV010000057.1 GCA_944393335.1 uncultured Clostridia bacterium
AGTTTATGAAAAAACTAAGCCAAAAGCAAAAACTAATAGGTTTTATAGCCATATTGATAGTTGCAGTAATATTAGCCATAGTTATTACTAAGAGCATAATAAAAAACAATAACCAAGTCGCAAACGAGAGCTATGCAGCCATAACTGCAAATGCAAGTTCAAACTTAATAGCTAATTACATATTAAATGGAATAACAATTGGTGGAATAACAGGGAAAATGGATATATTAGACACTAATGATGCTACAGCGTTACCAGATGATATTGCTTGGGGTGAAACAGCTTATGTTAAGGGAGAAAAAATAATTGGAACAAAAATAATAACAATAGCTCATGCAAAAGCAGCACAAAAAACTTTTGAAGAAAACACTGCTTTAATAGATGATTATGGAAATAGAGTAAAAATACCAACAGGTTTCAAAATAGCGGAAGACTCAGCAACAGCAGTTACAGAAGGTGTAGTAATAGAAGATGTTTCAGCAGGAGATAATAATACAAAAGGAAGCCAATTTGTATGGATACCAGTAGGAAATATAATTACTGATAATAATGGAACTACTACAAATATTAATTTTGGAAGATATAATTTTAACTCTAGTGGAAAAGAAACATTAGTACAGTTAGCATCTGATTATTCAAAAGTAACGCAACTAAAAACAGTAACTACGGACAATTATTATTTTCAGGAACAATTAAACACAGCATCTGTAAATAGTGCTAAAGCAAAAGATATAGGAAATTTTGTAAAAAAGGCCATTAGTAGTAATGGTTATTATATAGGTCGTTATGAATTAGGTGATGCAACAGGGGTAAAAAGAGATAAAGACACTAATGATGCAGATCCCGTTACTTGCAGAAAAGGAGTATATCCATATAATTTTATTACTCAACCTCAAGCCTCAAGCTTATGTCAAAATATGTACAAAAGTGCTAATTTTGACAGCGATTTAATGAATAGCTTTGCTTGGGATACAGCGATAGTATATATACAAACATTTACTGATGACAAAGACTATTCTATACAAACTAGATTGCAAAGTACTATTGCTAAATGTGGAGAAGCGTCTGATGGTACAAACAAGGATTTAAGATGTAATATTTTTGATATGGCTGGAAATACATCTGAAAATATAACTGAGTGGTGTTCTCAGTCTGGAAATCCAGTAACTATTCGTGGGGGTTGTTTTAAAAACGATGGTAGTTATCCTAGTGTTCGTGCATATGGTTTGATAACATCTCAAATGGATTATCGTTCAGCACGTCCGATTTTATACTTGTAACAACACAAGCTGGAAGTGATGATATATTAAAAAACTAGCCTTTTTTTGCATAAATTGGTTGAAATTGCTTAAAATATATGGTATAATTATAGTTGTCGTCGCAATAAAAAAGGAGTGTGAACATATATTTTAAGTAAAAGAATAGCATATTATATGAAACGAACGATAAAGCTCTTTAAGATAATAGCTATTGCTTTAGCAATAATAATTGCAATAATGTTTATAAAATTTAGACCAGCATATAGTGTTAGTCTAAACGGAGAAGATATAGGATACGTAGGGGACGAAGAAAAATTTAAAAACGAAGTTAATGAAAATATTTTAACGCCTAGTGAATCAAATGTAGCATTTGTTGAACTAGACAATGTAGAATATACATTTAGCTTAGTTAGTAGAAATGAAATAAATGAAGACGAAGTTATGCTTGCTTTAGAGCAAAGTGCACAAAATGTCTATAGAGTGTACGAAGTAGCTGACTTAAATAATGAAGAAACTAAAGTCTATGTTAATACAATGGAAGAAGCGGAAGAAATCGTTTCTACATTAAAAGAACAATATAGCGAAATAGAACCAGACTTAGTTATAAACCAAATTTATTTAGATAACGTAGATGAAGTAAATGAAGAAACAATTAAGCTTGCAAAACAAGAATTAACAGATAATTTGCAAGAAGAATTAGAAGAAAAAGAAAAAGTTGATAGTAGAACAATCAATGGAATTTACTTAGCGGTAGTACCTGTTACAGGTAGAATAACATCAAGATTTGGTGCAGTTGAAAGCATAAGAGATCATACCCACAAGGGTATAGATATTGCAGCGACAAGAGGTACACCAATACTAGCAGCAGCTAGCGGTACAGTAACATTTGCTGGATGGAGTAGTGGATATGGATATTTAGTAAAAATAGACCATGGAAGTGGTGTAGAAACATACTATGGTCACTGTAGTAAACTATATGTATCTGCTGGTAGCACAGTAGAAGCGGGTGACAAAATAGCTGCTGTAGGCTCAACAGGAAACTCAACAGGTAACCATTTACATTTTGAAATAAGATTAAATGGTGAGCAAGTAAACCCACAAAAATATGTATATCAATAAAAAGATGATGCTCTTTGGAGCATCATCTTTTTGAAAATAAAAGGGGATGTTTTTTAAATTCAATCAGTAATCGGAGTAACTTAATTACTGATTATGCATATATTATAATAATGAAATTTGTCCATTTTGTGAACTGGGTGTGATACATTTGAAAAAATTTTTTAGTTGGGGTTGTCAAATGGGACGGTTCTAATTGACACAAATCAGTGTCAATTAGAACCGTCCCATTTGACAACTTTTTCGTTTTAGGACCGTCCCCAACTGAAAATTTTACTAAGGTTGTTCTGCTAAAGTCAATTCTACGGTTTCTTCTTTGCCATTTCTGTATATTTTTAAAGTCATTTTATCACCAATTTGATGGCTATTTTTTATTTCATTTAAGTCATCCATACTTTCAACTGTTTGACCATCGGCTTCTACAATAATATCACCAATTTTAAGTCCAGCTTTTTCAGCAGGAGAGTAGTCATCAACGCTTCTTACATATGCGCCAACTTTTAAGTCAAATGTAGGATTTGCTTTTACAGTATCTTCAGTAATATCACTACCAGTTATACCTATATAAGGTCTTTTAACCTTACTATATTGAATTAAGTCAGAGTAAATGTCTTTTGTGTCATTTATAGGAATTGCAAAGCCTAAACCTTCAACACCTTCACCAGAAGCTTTTAATGTATTTATACCTATAACCTGACCTTTGCTATTAACCAATGCGCCACCACTGTTTCCTTCATTTATAGCTGCATCAGTTTGTATAACAGTATATGTTTTTCCATCAGAATCAGTAATTTGTCTATTTAAAGCACTTATTGAACCTTGGCAAACTGTACTTCTCATACCTAGTGGGTTACCTATAGACATACACCATTCACCAACTTGTACTGTGTCTGAGTCACCAAGTTCTGCAGCTGTTAAGCCAGTTTTATCTATTTTAATAACAGCTAAGTCTGTTTGTTCATCAGTACCTATTATTTTGGCTTCATAAGGTGTGTCATCATTATATAAATAAACTGTAACCTTGTTTGCCTCACCAACTTCATAATAAGAGCTTGAGCTTGAAGAATCTATAACATGGTTATTTGTTAAAATATATCCATCTTCGCTAATAATTACACCAGAGCCTTCAGCTGTTGCAGTAGATGGGTTACGTGAAAATATAGAACTTACAGAATATTCTACATTTATACCAACTATTGAAGGCAATACTTTTTGAGCAACATATACTCCAGTATCTGAAATGCTAGATAAAGATACTAAGTTCATATTTACATTGTTATAATTAATATTAGAACTGCTATCTCTTTGAGGAGTATTGTCATTTCCTAGTATTTCACTTTTTATTGTAGGAACGCTAAAACATACGCCCAAAACTAAAGTAGCACCTATAATTCCACTTACAAAAGGTAGAACTACTGTTTTACCAAAGGTTGCTCCTGAACTTTGTTTCTTCTCTTTTTGAGGTTTTGAAGCCTTTGGTGGTTTGGCTGTTTTAAAGCCATTTGATGAATTTGTTTCTGTTGCATTTGTGTTTATAAAATTATTATTTTGATTATCCATTTTAATGCTTCCTTTTATATATATTTAGGTTTTTAAAGGGTGCCTATAAACCTTAAATAGTATTAGATAAAAATAAATTTCTAACTATATCTTATCCTAACTAGAATATATAATACAACCCAATTGTGAAAAAAATGTGAAAAAGATGTTACATTTTATTAACTTTTTTGAAAATCTATGTTATACTGTTACCATTAATAGCTTTATTATGAAATTGACTTATGCTATAAAAAGTGATAGGTTACTTTAAAAATCTAAATATTATATAAGGAGAAATAATTTATTTTAAATAAATTATACTAAAACAATGAAAGCAGAAAAAGGAATGGGAATTATTGCAATTATTATATCTGTATTAATAATTGTAGGAATAGCAATTTTTGCATATAATTTTGCAGTTAATACAGCAGATGAGCAAAAAATAGAGGACATTAGAGCAAACATGCTTTTAATACAGGGAAAGTGCAAAATATTGCAAGAAACTACAAAAGTAAATAATAATCAAGATGTGCTAAAAGGCAAAAAATTATCTGATATGCAAGATGACAGCATTATTTCAGATTTCATAAATAAAAATATTATAGATTCAAGCAAACTAGATAAATATTATGCTCTTAGCAATGATGACTTAAAATCTATGGAACTTGATGTACAAAATGAAGAAAATTCATATTATGTTGTAAATTATGAAGAAAATTCAGTATATATTACAAAAGGCTATACTGTTGGGGATAGTGAAGAAGTTATTTATAAATTAGATTAAATCTATAATAATAACAAAATCAAGTTGGGCTTATGTACAATATATATTCCATAAGACCTTGGAAACTTCATTAACTGAAAGGTTCTAGAATGTATATTGTAAATTAACCAAAAGGAATTAAATATTAAAGGAATATAAACTAAATGAAAGAAAAAGAAGAGGAAAGATTAACAAACCTAAAAAAGTATGAAGAAAATTTATATAATGAAGGATTAAAATATATTTGTGGCATAGATGAAGCAGGACGTGGCCCTTTAGCAGGACCAGTAGTGGTAGGTGCGGTAGTAATGCCAAGAGATTCAAAACTTGAATTCATGAATGATTCAAAAAAAGTAACTGCAAAAAGAAGAGACATTTTATATGATGAAATAAAAGATACAGCCCTTGCTTATGGTATAGGAATAGTGCCACAAGATGTTATTGACGAAATAAATATTTTAAATGCAACCAAAAAAGGTTTGCATGATGCCTTAGGACAAGTGATTGAAATGTTAAAAACAAAGCCAGACATAGTAATAGTTGATGCTTTAAGAGAAATAGATACATTTGGCATAACATATGAGTCAATAATAAAAGGTGATGCAACTTGTTATTCAATTTCAGCAGCATCAATTTTAGCCAAAGTTACAAGGGATAGAATAATGGAAGAGTGGGACAAAATCTATCCTGAATATGGCTTTGCAGCACATAAAGGATATGGCACGGCAAAACATATTGCTGCCATAAAGCAGTATGGACCTTGTCCACTTCATAGGAAAAGTTTTATAACACACTTTGTGTAATTTTTTTCAGTTGGGGACGGTCCTAAAACGAAAATTTATATTTTTTCATTTTTATTCCGTCCTTAACTAGAAATTTTCGTTTTAGGACCGTCCCCAACTGAAAAAAGTAAAGGAGTTCAAATGAATATTTTAGATATTATTGCGAAAAAGAGAGATAAAAAAGAATTAACAAGAAATGAAATAGAATATTTTGTAAAAGGTTATACTGATGGAAGTATTACAGATTATCAAGCAGCAGCATTAGTTATGGCAATTTATATTAATGGTATGAATGAAAGAGAGACAACAGATCTAACATTGTTTATGGCACATTCTGGTGATGTGCTTGATTTATCTAGCTTAGGAGAAGTTGTAGATAAACATAGCACAGGTGGGGTTGGAGATAAAATTACACTAATTTTAATGCCAATAGTTGCTTCACTAGGAATCCCTGTAGCAAAAATGTCAGGTAGAGGACTTGGCTTTACTGGTGGAACAGTAGATAAGCTTGAATCTATTCCAGGTTATAATACAAATGTGCCAGTGGATGAATTTATACAAAATGTAAAGAAAATAGGTATAAGTTTAATTGGTCAAACTCTTAATTTAGCACCCGCAGATAAAAAGTTGTACGCTTTAAGAGATACTATAAGTTGCACTGAAAGTATTCCTCTAATAGCATCAAGTATCATGAGCAAAAAAATTGCATCTGGTGCTAATAAAATAGTTATAGATGTAACTTGTGGAAGCGGTGCATTTATGAAAAATATTGAAAGTGCCAAAGAGCTTGCAAGGGTAATGACAAAAATAGGCGAGCTTGCCCACAAAGAAACCAAATGTATTATTACAGATATGAATCAGCCAGTTGGATATGCAGTAGGAAATACTCTTGAAGTTATTGAAGCAATAGATGTGCTTAAAGGAAAAATTTTGCCTGAGGATATAAAACATATAATAACTGAGCTTGGAGCAAATATGCTAATTTTAGCAGACAAGGCAAATAGTCTAGAAGAGGGCAAGACTAAAATTTTAGAAAATTTGAAAAACGGAAAGGGTTATGAAAAATTTATTGAGCTTGTGCAAAATCAAGGTGGAGATATTTCATACATAGAAAACACAGATAAATTTGCAAAAGCAAAGTACATACTTCCAATAATTGCAGAAAAATCTGGAGTAGTAGAAGAGCTAGATGCATATAAAATAGGCAAGTTGTCGGTATTTCTTGGAGCTGGTAGAATGAAAAAAGAAGATAATATACAAAAAGAAGTAGGATTTATTTTCCACAAAAAAGTTGGGGATAAAGTGGAAAAAGGAGAAGTTCTAGGATATGTTCACGCAAATGAAAAAGATAAAGCAAATGAAGTAATAAATCAGCTAATTTATGAAATTGTGTAAATCAATTGTAATTGAGTTGAAAAATAAAGTTTTTTAAATAAATAAAAACGATTGCCTATATTCAAATAAAAACTAAAGTGAAAATCATAAGTAACACGATTAAGCTTAAAAACTTAGTCGTGTTTTCTTTATAATATAGAAAAATTATTAAAGCATAGTAAGTAAATTTAATCGTATTTCTTTTGATATTATTCAAAAATAAAGTCATTCTAAAAATAATCATTAAAGTTTATATTTATATAAAAAAGGAAGGGAATATGATGGACAAGAACAGTATAAGTAAGCACAAAGGAAAAACTAATAAAGATGAAAAAACGAAGAAAAATATAAGCTATGCCAATATGCATATAGGAAAAGCTTTTCAAAATTACAGACTAATGAATAATTTAACGCAAAATGATGTATCAAATATTACTGGATTAGAACCAAGACATATTAGTCAACTTGAAAGAGGTCAAACTAAAGGAAGTATAGATACATTAATAAAGTTGTGTAATGCATATAAAATAACTCCAGATGTTATTCTTTTTGATATATTAGATGAAGATACTAAAAGTAAAGTTCAAATATATGACGAAAAATTTAAGAAGTTGAGCAAAAAAGACAAAGACACAATACTTCATTTAATGGAATACTTTTTATCTAAATAGTAGAAAAGATATTTTTATCAAAAAGTTTGTTATCTTAAAATTCATAAATTTTCTGTATACAAATCAAGTTTTTTATTATATAGAAAGTAGCAGAAAATCAACCTAGCACAAACAAAAGCTTATGGCTTTTAATTGTGCTGGGTTGATTATGCATGTAAATTAAAATGTATATTTTCCAAACAATTATTACAGCTAATGTATATTTTCCAAATAATTATTACAGCTTATGCAAATTATTCCCATACTTTACTCCAAGAGAATAACTTAATGCAAAATAATATTCTTCTGTTTGATAAAACAATTTAACAATCTCGTCAAATAAATCTTTTTGACTTTCAGATAAAGTTTTTTCTAGTTCATCCATTGCATCACTGAGCCTTATGCTTTTTTGATTAAAATCTGAGTTTTCCCTTAAAACAGAAATTTTTTCTTCTACAAAAGCATTAATAAATTCTTTACTATCATCATTAAATATTTCCATAAACTTTTTCTTGCATTATAAAAATGCAAATCTCCTTGTATAATATTTAGGCTTTTATAAGGTTGCCTATAAACCTTTTGCAAATAAAACCATAACGATATTTCACTAATAGTATATACCAAAAAAATAAAATTATGTATATATTTTTGAAAAATTTTTAAAATTTTTTATAACATATTGACATATACCCCGTATGGGTATATAATAATCTAGAAATTAAGATAAAAAATATAATTTATTATGAATTATTTTCAATAAAAGTAAAAACGAATTATTTGTATAAAAATTATGGAGGTGAGC
>CALXZV010000058.1 GCA_944393335.1 uncultured Clostridia bacterium
TCCAATAATAAAGCCAAAACAAAGGATACTAGAAATGGCATATAAAATACTGACAATTTGAAACAAATGAGTATAATTCCAACTATTAAAGCTAATAAAAATAAACGCTTTAATACTTTACTCCAATAATTTATATCAGACACCATTTTTAAAATCTTCTCCTCTGTTTTAGCTGTTAATATTATATGAAGATTTATAAAAATTATTCAATCTTGAGAATAAAAAATGTTAAATGAGAAGGTTGTCAAATAGAACCGTCCCAATTGACAACAAACAAAGGAGCCCCAAAGTGGAGCTCCTTGTGCTCTGTAAATTGAATTTTAAAACGAAGCGGTCTTTCTAACATTGTAGAAAAGTTATTTCATATAATGTTTAAGAGTTTGTTGAAAAAGAAAATCAAAGAATTCTAGACGCAATTTTTGCCAATTCACTACGGACAGATTCATCTTCTGTCAATGTGATTTGCCAACATCTAGGTTCACCTTTAAAACGTTCAGATGCGTAGCTTAGACCATTATCCCTTTCGGAAAGTTCAGGCCTATCAATTTGCTCTGGGTCACCAATAATGACCAATTTTGTACCAGTTCCAACTCGGGTAATGATGGTTTTAATTTCACTAGCGGTAAGGTTCTGTGCTTCATCAATGATAATGAAAGTGTCACATATAGACCTACCTCTAATATAGCTTATTGCCTCAACTTTAATGTTGCCAGAAGCAAAGAAATAGCTTCCATCTTCACTTGTAGGCTTTTCATAATCTGCAAACTGCTTACTACCCTTTTTATTTTTGTAAACTTCTGCCGTAACTTCTGCATCATTTGGCTTAAGAAGATTTTGGATGTTATCCCTAATTCCCCGAAGGTAAGGGTCAAGCTTTTCTTGCTCATCCCCTGGCAAAAAGCCAAGTCTTTCGCCCGTTTCAGTAGGGCTACGAGAAATCAAAATATTGTTAGGGAATTTCTTTTCTTCCACAACCTTTTGCAGACCTACAGCCAAAGATAAAAAAGTTTTTGCAGTGCCAGCTGGTCCTTTAAAAATAACCAAAGGTGCACATTCTTCATCCATTGAAAGAGCTTCAATCATAAACCTCTGTCCTACATTTTTGGGAATTACACTATATGGATGAACATTTCCAAAAGTTAAAGGAACAATGAAGCCTTTTTCAATTCTGCCAATTGCAGACTTATGAGTCCCTTCCATTTGAATGAACATGTTTTCGTATACATCTTGGCGCTTTTCCTCGGGAACAACTTTGTTTTTGTCAAGTTTCTTTTGAGCATAAAACTCATCAATATAGGAATCTGGAACATCCAAAGTCATTCTACCAGTGTACTGTTCGGAAATTTCAGGCAGAAGCTCATCTCTAAAGCTTTGAGCTTCGATACCAAGTATTTTTGCTTTCATACGAAGTGCTACATTCTTGCTAACAAGAATGACTGGCTCATCTTTCGGAACTTCTGACATAACGCCTTTACAAGTTTGCAAGATTCGAGTATCCAAAGAATCCAACTGAGTTTTCTTAACTGTTTCGTCAAGCTCAATATTGTAATAATTTGTAGTAACTCTTAAAATACTTTTATTTTCTTGCACTACTCCTTTCATAAGTTCTTTGAAGTCAAAACTCCAAAGATATTCCAGTGTTTCTCTTGCAATTTTTCCTCTTTCAGAGTTTTGCATTGCATAAGTTTTTTGAATCTCGTCCACAACTGCCATGGGAACAATAATAGTATTATCACTCCCAAAGCTTTGGGTCACATTCCGCTTAGATACCAAGGTTCTGGTACTTAAGATGAAATGTTTTCTCATGAGTCTTCACCTCATTTTATAGATTTACAAAGCATTTTTCTCCTGTGAAACCACACGAGTAAAATGTTTTATATGCCTTCATTATATTACTTACCTTTTTTAATTGCAATGCTTTTTGCAATGTTTTTTGAACTTTTTGTAAATTAGTTGTAAATTGGGACGGTTCTATTTGACACAGTTTAGTGTCAAATAGAACCGTCCCAATTTACAACCTTCCCATCTTTCTATCTCTTATAAATATCCTTTTGAGTATACTCTTCTGGCTTTAAGCCTAATTTGTCCTTTGAATATACTGTAAGTCCCAATGTTAGTATTAATATAAAAATTCCCATTACTATCATAGCAATATCTATATTATATATACCTACAATAGCTGAACCTAAAAGAGTAACAATAGTTCTAAATAGGTTATCACAAATTGACTTTGCCGAATATATAGCAGGCAAAATCTTTGTACTTGCAAAATTATTTACATATTTTTTAGCTAAAATCTGATCAATTGCATTTGCAGCCCCCATTATCAATAATATGATGACTATAACTACTAACTTTGTATAAAATGGTAGCTGTGTCATAGCAATAATTCCAGCTAAAATAAAGCCAGTTGCAAATGTTAATAATATATTTGTTAATGATTTATTTTTAAACTTTTTGTTGAAGTCTAATGCTGTGTTTGAAAATAGTCCTCTAGTTAGTTCAAACATAGCAAATATAAAGCCAACTTGAACAGATGTAGCACCTATATCTTCTAACAATGTTAATTGGTAAGAATCTAAAAGTACAATTATACCCCAAATCGCACCAGTCATAATTAGTAATGCTCTTAATCGTTTAGATTTCGTTATAAATTTATAACCTTTTTTTAAATCTTTAATATAGTCTTTAAAACTTTCTTTGCTTTCTTCTTCTTGGATATCATTAAAATTAAAAGATATTGCAGTAGCCGCAATTGTGCATAATAGGCTCAAAAATATTGGAATATATGGATTTATGTTATACAAAAATCCTGCTATAATTGTTGAAATAGCAGAAAATATACAGTACCTCGAAAAGCCTTTTTTATCAAGTCTTGAAAATATCTCGTTTCTTTGATATGTTGGTGCTTGAGGAATTGAACTACTTAGTAAATTTGACTCAGATACATATTTAAGTGCAAATGCAGTCCCGCTTATAAATTGAACTAATGCTAATCCCCCAAATCCATTGAAAGTAATTAATAATATTCCAAAAATAATATTCAATATATTTCCAGCAATAGCTGTATTTTTGTAGCCAATTTTTGATGTTAATAATGTAGCTGGAACTTGCATCACTATCATAGATATGGCATAAACTGTAGCTGCTAATAATATTTGTGAATCAGTAATTCCCTTGACATTTATTAAAAACATTACTCTTATGCCATAATAAAATAGTAAATCATAACCAAGCATTAAATACTTTGGGTATAATTTCAGATTGTGCTTTCTAGCTTTTATATCTTCTGTTACTGCCATTTTTTACTCCTCTTTTGTCTATTTTTTACGATATTATTATAATTTATTCATTCTTACATTATTAAAATTTTCTGTATAATTTTCTGTATAGTTAAATAAGATAAATTTAAAGTCTTATTCATTGGTAGTATTCTATCATCTGCTAAATTAAAAGTCAACAAAATATGTTTTTTCGTTTTCGCAAATAAAAAACAAATGGCATGGAGGCTATCTCTATGCCATTTTTGCTTTTTAATTTACATATTCATCTTCTGGATAAGGAGTAGCAAAATAATTACTAAAAGGATAGTTCATTTGATTTATATTTGCATTTACTTGCCTATTCATATTTGGTGTTGGTGAATTTTGCATGCTTTGTATTACAGGATTTTGATTCATTACAGGAACATAATTATTATTCATTTCTACATTTTGATTAACCGGTACACTAAAATTATTATCCACCGCCGAACTTGTTCTTGTATTTCTCTTACGTTCAAGTAGCCTTCTAATTATTAAAATCTTAATTAAATCTTTTAAAGTAGGATTTCCTATTCTTCTTGAATTTTGTGCTGTTCTATTTGAAGTACTATTTGCCATATTAGATTGAGAAGTTTGATTTCTACTATTTATTTGTGATTGCATAAGAGCGTCTGATGACCTGCTTACCCCACTTTGCGTCGATGTAGTATTAGTTCTTGCCACAGTCGTTGTTCTTGAAGTTGAGCTGTTGCTACTTTGGGAATTATTTGCTCTTGAATTGCTAGTTGTAGTTGTTGTATTTGAACTAGATAATACTCTTGCATTTTGTTGTGCTTGTAAGTTTCTTCCCAAAACCATATCATCTTCAATATTATTATAAATTTCCATAGTCATAGACTCAACTAAACTTTCTGTCACTTCTCTATTTTTATTTTCTTCCACTATTTTATTTACCATTGGCATTAATAAGCAATAGATCTCTGGGTACATCTTTTTTATTTTTAATATCTCTTCTGACTCCTCCATATTAGGTTCATTATTTCTTCTCATTGAACTTTGAAAGTTTGTTTGGCTTTGCGTATTCATTTGCCTTGAGTCAGTCAAATTAGGCACATTTGTTGGCATCGCATATGTAGAAACATTTTGCCCTTCTCTAACATATGGGTAATTATAACTTTGATTTGTATATTCATTAGCATAGGAATTACCTAATACACTTCTCATATAATCTTCATAACTTTGATAAATCATAAAAATAACCTCCTACACTATAGTATGTAGGAAGTTTTTTTATGTGAAAGAATTGTTAGATCTCATTTACCAACTCTTTAAACTTATTACCCCTATCTTCAAAATTCTTAAACATATCGAAGCTTGCACTTGCAGGTGAGAACAAAACTACTTCTCCCTCTACTGCAACTTTTTTGGCCTTTTTAATTGTTTCTTCTAATGTGTTACATCTGTATATTGGAATACTCTTTCCTTCTTCTTTCTCTTCTTCTAAAACTGCATTTTGAATTTTCTCAGATGTCTGACCTACTAATATTAATTTACTTACATTTTGAAGTATAGGCTTTGCAATTGGCTTATAATCTAAATGTTTATCATATCCACCAGCAATAAGAACTATTTTTTCTTCATAAGAATTTAAACCTGCAATTGTTCTACTTGGACTTGTTCCTATTGAATCATTATACCATTTAACTCCATTTATTGTTCTAATATATTCTAGTCTATGTTCAACTCCTGAAAATTCTTCAATAGTTTTACGAGTAATATCTTCTTTGCATAAGTCTAGTGTAGCGCTAATTGCCGCGCAAGCATTTTCACAATTATGCACTCCTCTTAATTTCATATTTTCTTTTTTTACAAAGTGCTTTCTAACACCATCTTCACATACTTTTATGATATTATCTTCTCTATCAAAAATAACACCATTGTCTAAAAGTTCTCTACTACTAAAGAAACGCACTTTGCCTTTTGCCTCTTTGTAAAATTCTTTAGTAATATCATTATCTTTATTTATAACTAATAACCCTTGTTCATTTTGATGCAAAAATATATTTTTCTTGCTATCTATGTATTCTTGGTAATCTTTGTGAACATTTAGATGGTTAGGAGCTATATTAGTTACAACTGCAATTTGAGGACTTATTTTCATATTCATAAGTTGAAAACTACTTAATTCAAGTACAACTATATCTTCTGGCTTCATATTTTCTATTTCGGTAAATAGCGGTGTTCCTATGTTACCGCCTAAAAAGCAATGGTATCCATTGGCTTCTAATATTTCATAAATTAAAGTAGTTGTAGTTGTTTTTCCATCACTACCAGTAACTCCAACAACTTTGCATGGTGCAAGCTCAAGAACCTTTTCTATTTCAGATGTAAGAATTGCTCCTCTTTCTATTTCTTTTACAATTTCTGGAGTATCTGGTCTACAACTTGGAGATCTAAAAATATAATCAAATCCAACTAGATGTTCTAATGAGTTTGCTCCAAAATAATAGTTTGCATTAGCCTTGTCTAAACTAGCAATTATGTCACTGTCTATTTTATCCTTTTCACGATTATCAAAAGCTGTAACTTTTGCTCCGTGGTTATAAAAATAATCTATAAGTGGTTTGTTACTTACACCCATACCAATTATTGCAATTCTTTTATTCTTAATTTCTTCATTAAATTTATTTAATTTTTCATTTACATAATTACTCATTTTGTAAACGCTTCCCTTCTATAATAGTGCAACAAGATTATAAAAGCTTGTTTCCCTTTTATATTATTTTTGCACTATATTATTATTATATCTATTCTTACTTGTCTTGTTTCTTAAATGTTTTCACTTTCTTTGCAAGCAAACTATTCATCAAGTAATTTGCTAATATATTTATCATAAATTTTTCTAGCAGATTCTTTTGCACTTGAATCTTCTGTCACATCAATTTTAACAGTTTTATCAAATGTTTCATTAAAGCCTGCCTTTTCATGTAATATATCTCTTTCAACAATAGAGTTTCTTACTTCTTCAATTGTATATTCTCCATTTAATTGCTTATACCTTCTTTTTACTCTTTCATCAAGAGAAGCGGTAATGAATATGTGCAAGTCCATTTCTGGATAAATCTTTACCAAGTCTCTAGCTGAAACAATTAGGTTAAATTTTTTACTATATTCTTGTATTATTTGATGTGCAAATGCAAATAGCTTGCTGTTATCTGCCATATTAGCCATTTTTGAAACACCAATTGAATTTTGCATACTTTTCATAGCCTCTTCATCAACCTTTTTACCGGCTATGTAAATAACAGTTTTTCTATCTTCTATCTTAAAATCTACTTGCAATTTTTTTAATAAATCAAATGGTGTAAGCATTGCCATTTGTTCTAGGCTATTTATTCCATCGAATATATTAGGCTTTTTGTTTGGTGAAGCGGAATCTTCTGATTTTAGATCTTCATTTTTTGAACTTTCTTCTTGAGAATTTTCTTCAAATTTCAAGCTGTCTTTTGCCATATGTAATGCCTCAATTAAAGCTCTATAAATTTTGCTTCCATCCACAAAAATACTATTTGGTATTAAGTCCAAAAGCTCATTACAAATAGAGGTTTTTCCAGCACCAACCATTCCCTCAATTCCTATAACTATGTTACTCATTTATATACAAATCCTTTCTATTTTTTATCACGTTGAAAAAGAATTAAATTTTGGCTAGGCGTTCAAGGAAGAAATACCGGAAGCGTATGTAGATATACTGCTTAAGGATTTTCTTTTGCAGAACAACGACGCCAAAATTGTAATTATTTGCCAACCAAGTAAGGTTTTAAAAACTTCCCAGTATAACTCCTCTCATTTTGGCAAACCTTTTCAGGTGTTCCAACTGCAATTACTTCTCCACCTTTATCTCCGCCTTCTGGGCCTAAGTCAATTATATAATCTGCTGTTTTTATTAAATCTAAATTATGCTCAATTACTATTACAGTATTTCCTGTATCAACTAATCTTTGTAAAATATCTACTAATCTGTGCACATCATCAATATGAAGTCCTGTTGTAGGTTCATCTAAAATATATAGAGTTTTGCCAGTTGCTCTTTTTGAAAGCTCTGTTGCAAGTTTAATACGTTGAGCTTCACCACCAGATAAAGTTGTAGATGGTTGACCTAACTTAATATATCCTAATCCCACATCATATAATGTTTGTATTTTTTGCTTAATTCTAGGTATATTTTCAAAAAATTGTAATGCCTCTTCAACAGTCATATCAAGTACATCTGAAATATTTTTGCCTTTATATTTTACTTCTAGAGTTTCTTTATTATATCTTTTACCTTTACATACTTCGCAAGGAACATATACATCAGATAAAAAGTTCATTTCTATTTTAATAATTCCATCTCCTGAACAAGCTTCACATCTTCCTCCTGGAACATTAAAACTAAATCTACCTTTATCATATCCACGCATTTTCGCCTCATTTGTTGTAGCAAATATTTCTCTAATTACATCAAAAACACCTGTGTATGTAGCTGGATTTGAACGTGGAGTTCTGCCTATTGGAGATTGGTCAATATTAATTATTTTATCAATATTATGAAGTCCTTTAACTTCCTTGCAAGCGCCTACTTTTTCGTTTGATTTATTTAAAACTCTATTTATATTTTTATATAAAACTTCATTTATTAATGTACTTTTACCAGAGCCCGAAACACCTGTTACGCATATAAATTCTCCAAGCGGGAATTTAACAGAAATATTTTTTAAATTATGCTCTTTGGCTCCAACAACTTCGATAGATTTGCCATTAGATTTTCTTCTTTTCTTTGGAACAGGAATTGACTTTCTTCCAGATAAATATTGACCTGTTATTGAATCAGGAACTTTTGCGATTTCTTCAGCGGTGCCTTGAGCCATAACTTTTCCGCCATGAACACCTGCATAAGGTCCAATGTCTATTACTTGGTCTGCGGCATACATTGTATCAGTATCATGCTCAACAACTATAACTGAGTTTCCTAAATC
>CALXZV010000059.1 GCA_944393335.1 uncultured Clostridia bacterium
GTTGGGTTTGTAGAGTTACCTGTTATAGATATATCTACATCTTCTAGCCACATTATAGCTACACCTTCTCTAACATCGTTTGCACCATAGCATCTTACTTTGCTTCTTTCGCCTGTAGAATATGGTATTTCTTCTACAATGCTTACTTTTCCTGTATAATAATCAAAGTCTGTTTTTACATATGTAAATCCATTTACTCTTGAAATTATTTGAGCTGCGTCTTTTCCAAGACCATTTAATATAACTCTTAGAGGAGTTTTTCTAACTTTGTTAGCTGAATTTGCAATTCCTATTGCACCTTCTGCTGCTGCAAAGCTTTCATGTCCTGCTAAGAATGCAAAGCATTTTGTATCTTCTGATAATAGCATTGATGCTAAGTTTCCATGTCCTAGTCCAACTTTTCTTTCATCTGCAACTGAACCTGGAATACAGAATGCTTGTAGACCTTCTCCTATTGCTTTTGCTGCATCTGAAGCTTTTGTGCAACCTTTTTTTATAGCTATTGCTGCACCTAATGTGTATGCCCAGCATGCATTTTCAAAGCAAATTGGTTGTACTCCTTTTACTATTTCATATGGGTTAAATCCTTTGTCTGTGCATATTTTTAAAGCATCTTCAAAATCTTTTATTCCGTATTTTTCCATAACTGGTTTTATTTGATTTATTCTTCTTTCATAACTTTCAAATGTTACTGCCATTTAATTTTCCTCCTAAAATATTATTCTTGTATTAATCTTTTTTACTCTTCTCTTGGGTCAATAGTCTTAACTGCTTCGTTAAATCTTCCATATGTTCCTGATGCTTTTTCTATAGCTTCTTTTGGATCCATACCTTTTTTGATATTGTCCATCATTTTGCCCATATGTACATATTTATAACCAATTATTTGGTCATCTTTATCTAGTCCAAGCTCTAATACATAGCCTTCTGTTAATTGTAAATATCTTGGTCCTTTTAATGTGCTTGAGTAGATTGTTCCTACTTGTGATGTATGACCTTTTCCTAAGTCTTCTAGTCCTGCACCTACTGGAAGTCCTCCCTCTGAGAATGCTGTTTGTGATCTACCATAAACTATTTGTAAGAATAATTCTCTCATTGCTGTGTTTATTGCATCACATACTAAGTCTGTATTTAATGCTTCTAGTATTGTTTTTCCTGTTAAGATTTCGCCTGCCATAGCTGCTGATTGTGTCATTCCTGAACATCCTATTGTTTCAATTAATGCTTCTTGAATTACACCATCTTTTACATTAAGTGTTAGTTTGCAAGCTCCTTGTTGTGGTGCACACCAGCCAACACCATGTGTTAAGCCAGAAATATCTTTTATTTCTTTTGCTTTTACCCATTTTCCTTCTTCTGGTATTGGTGCTGGTCCATGATTTACACCTTTTTTAACTACACACATGTCTTCTAGTTCTTTTGAATAGTTCATTTTGTTTTCCTCCTTGATTTTTATTTTATATATTGTATTTACAATCATTGTTTTAAACTAGATTGTATATTTAATTAATTAAAATTTACTTTTGCTTGTAAATATTTTTTAAACTATAAAATCTGCTTTTGCTTGCATATATTTTTAAAACTTTAAAATTGGATTTTTTACTTGTAAATTTGGACTTAAATCTTCTTCAAAGTCCTCTGGTAAGTGTTTTGTTTTATTTTTAATTCCAAACTTTTTTATATTTTTATATTCATTAGTTTTTGCTTGATGCATGCTTTCTACATTTGTTTCATACATTTCTTGTTTTTGAAACTTTTCCCAAGGCTTTTTTATAGGTTCACTTTGCACATTTGGATTATTTTCATTTATATATATTCCTTCTGTGTAAACAAGTGGCTTTTCGCCTTCTTCTTGGTAATACTTGATTAAATTTTGCTCTTTTTTGTTCATGCTGTCTATAGGCGTATGTAAATATTTATATTCCCAATAGATATGTCTTTGCTCATCCGTGTATAAAGAACGAGTTAAATCATTGAAATTGTATTCAACAGTAAACATACAATTTACTATGCTTATTGTAAGATTAGTCCATTTTCTTGCAGATAAATTATTTAGTTCTTTAATCTTTTCATACAATCTACTTAATAATATGTTATATTGTTCTTCATCTATTCCAAATTTTCTTGCTATCTCATAACAATTTATGGGCTTTGTTTTCAAAATTGGTTTTTTAGGGAAGTAATAGAAGTACATTTCGCCTCTACCATTTATTACGGAGGCATAAAGATATATGCTTTCCCATTTTTCAGGTATTAAGCTAAACAAAATATTTTGAACTTCTTTATATATATTTTGTATTTGCTTTGCTGGCAATATCTTCACCCCCGTTTAATTTTTTTCATTTGCATGCTAAGCAAAATGCTCTTTTTTTCTGTTGCATACTCTAAAATATCCTATCTTACAAGTAAACTTTCTCCTGTCATTTCTGCTGGTTTTTCTAAGCCCATCATATCTAACAATGTTGGTGCTAAATCTGCAAGTTTGCCATTTTTTAATTTTACATCTTCCATTCCATAAAGTATTAGTGGAACTGGATTTGTTGTATGTGATGTAAATGGCTCGCCTGTTTTGTAGTCTATCATTTGCTCTGCATTTCCATGGTCAGCTGTAATTAATGCTTTTCCTCCATGTTTGCTTAGTGCATCAATTATTTTGCCAACACATTCATCTACTGCTTCAATTGCTTTTTCTGCAGCTTCTAAGTTGCCTGTATGGCCTACCATATCTGGATTTGCAAAGTTTAAAATAATTGTATCATATTTTTCTGAATTTATTGCTTCTACAACTTTGTCTGTTACCTCGTAGGCGCTCATTTCTGGTTTCATGTCATATGTTTCTACTTTTGGTGAAGGTACTAATATTCTATCTTCACCTTTGAAAGGTTCTTCTTTTCCACCATTGAAGAAAAATGTAACATGTGCATATTTTTCTGTTTCTGCAATTCTAAGTTGTGTTAAGCCTTTACTGCTTACATATTCACCATAAGTATTTTTTAACTCTTCTGGTTTAAATGCTACATGAACATTTGGCATTGTTGCGTCATATTCAGTCATTGTTACAAAATATAAATTCATTTTCTTTGTTTCAAATCCATCGAAGTTTGGATCAACTAATGCTCTTGTTATTTGTCTTGCTCTATCTGGTCTAAAGTTGAAGAATATTACTGAATCTCCATCTTCTATTTTTGCACCATTTCCAATAACGCATGGTACAACAAATTCATCAAATACTTCTTTTTGATAAGAGCTTTCTATTGCTTGTGTTGCTGTAGTGTATTTTTCACCTTCTGCATAAACTAAAGCATCATAACATTTTTTAACTCTTTCCCATCTTTTATCTCTATCCATTGCATAGAATCTTCCTGAAAGAGTAGCTATTTTGCCAACACCTTTTTCTTTCATTTTTTCTTCTAGCTTTTGGATATATCCTTCTGCTGATGCAGGAAGTGTGTCTCTTCCATCTAAGAAACAATGTACATATACATTTTCAAAATCTTTTCTTTTTGCAAGTTCTAATAATGCATATAAATGTCTTTGATGACTATGAACTCCACCGTCAGAAAGTAGTCCTAAAATATGTAATTTTGAATTGTTTTTCTTGCAATTTTCAATAGCTTCTGTGAATTCTTTTATGCTGAAAAAGTCTCCATCTTCTATTGATTTTGTTATTCTAGTTAAGTCTTGGTAAACAATTCTTCCTGCGCCAATATTAGTATGACCTACTTCTGAATTTCCCATTTGTCCTTCTGGAAGTCCAACGCTTGGTCCACTTGCATATACTTCTGCTGTTGGACATGTCATCATTAGTTTGTCAATATTAGGCTTTTTTGCGTTTGCAACGGCATTTCCTTCTTTGTTAGGATTTTTGCCAAAGCCGTCTAATATCATTAGCATTGTTACTTTCTTACTCATTTTTTTACCATCCTTTTCTTTTAATTCGTATAATTGTTTCGTTTTTATTTTTGTAAATTAAATTCTATTTTTTAAATTAGCTTCTCGTTTATGTGATTATTGAATTTAATTTTATTCTTTGTCAAAGTTAACAATTTTTTCGAAACTGTCAACTTTTAAACTAGCACCACCTACTAGGCCACCGTCTATGTCTGACATTGAAAATAATTCTTTTGCATTTTCTGGCTTTACACTTCCGCCATACAAAATAATTACTTCTTCAGATACAGCTTCACCATAAAGTTCCTTTATTTTATTTCTAATTTGTTTAATTGAATTATTAGCATCTTCTGATGTTGCTGTTTTGCCAGTACCAATTGCCCAAATAGGCTCATATGCTATTATTGTATTCTTTACTTCTTCATCTGTCAAGTTTGCAAGAGCTTTTTCTACTTGAGAAGTAATTACTTTTTCAGTTTCATTTGCTTCTCTTTGCTCTAAAGTTTCACCAACGCAAACTATTGGTTTTAAGCCTTCATTTAAAGAAGCTTTTAATTTTAAGTTAACTGTTTCATCAGTTTCCGCAAAATATTGTCTTCTTTCTGAATGTCCTATTATAACATATTCTGTGTTAATACACTTAAGCATTTTTGGTGATACTTCACCTGTATATGCTCCTGATTCCTTATAGAATACATTTTGTGCTCCAATGTGGATATTTGTTTCTTGTACTGCTAAAAGTGAGTAAAACAAATCTGTATATGGAACACATAGTATTACTTCATTTTTTGTGTCTTTTACTTTTGGTGTTAGCTCTGTAATAAATTCTATTGCTTCGTTTGGAAGCATATTCATTTTCCAGTTGCCTGCGATAACTTTTTTTCTCATATGACCTCCTCTATTTATCTTGAATACATTCGATTCCTGGTAGTTTTTTACCTTCAATAAATTCTAGTGATGCTCCACCACCAGTAGAAATATGAGTCATTTTATCTGCTAATCCTGCTTTTGTTACAGCAGCTGCTGAGTCTCCTCCACCAATTATTGTTGTGCAGTCTTTTAAATTTGCTAAGCAATTTGCTATTGCATTTGTTCCAACTGCGAATTGATCAAATTCAAATAGTCCAACTGGACCATTCCATAATACTGTTTTAGCATTTTGAAGTTCTTCTGTATATAGTTTGATTGTTTCTGGTCCTATATCAAATCCTTCCCAGCCATCTGGTATTTCTGAATATTTTACTACTTTGCTTTCTGTGTCTGGTTTAAATTCTTTACCTATTTTATTGTCTAATGGTAAAAGCATTTTTACGCCTTTGTCTTTAGCCTTTTGCATTAAGCTTTTTGCTAAGTCTAGCTTGTCCAATTCACAAACTGAGTTTCCTACGCCATATCCCATTGATTTGTAAAATGTGTAAGCCATTCCACCACCAATTAATAATGTGTCTACTTTTTCTAATAAGCTATCTATAACACCAATTTTGTCTGATACTTTTTTACCGCCAAGTATTGCAACAAATGGTCTTACTGGGTTATTTAAGGCATCTCCTAAGACTTTTAATTCTTTTTCTATTAAGAAGCCACAAGCTGATGGCAAATATTTTGCAACACCTGCTGTTGAAGCATGTGCTCTATGGCAAGTTCCAAATGCATCATTTACATATATGTCTGCTAAAGATGCTAATTCTTTGCTAAATTCATCATCATTTTGCTCTTCTCTTGGGTCAAATCTAACATTTTCTAGAAGAACTATATCTCCATCTTTCATATTGCTTGTTAATTCTTTTGCACTTGGTCCTACTATATCTTCTGCAAGTTTTACTTCTTTTCCAAGCTCTTTTGATAATTCTTTTGCAACTGGTGCTAAAGAAAATTCTTTCTTTACCTCACCCTTTGGTCTTCCTAAATGTGAGCATAAAATTATTTTTGCATTATGCTCTAATAAATATTTGATTGTTGGAAGTGCTGCTACTATTCTTGTTTTGTCTGTGATGTTTAAGTTTTCATCTAATGGAACATTAAAATCACATCTAAGTAAAACTTTTTTTCCATTTACATCAATATCTTTAATAGTTACTTTACTCATAAAATACCTTCTTTCCTAGGAGAAATTAATTCTCCTATTTGCTTTTGGAATTGTTATTTAATTTTTAATTTGCAATTTTAAATTTATTATGTAATTTTATCTTTAAAATTGCATAATAATATAGCAACCCCTTTTTTAGCATTACTATTTTATATCAAAATTGCCAAGTTTTCAATAGGTTTGAAGAAGAAATCTAAAAAATGAAGAGATTGATATTTTTACTTGTCCATAATAAAACAATAGTACAAAACGCACTATTGTTCTATTAGAATTTATAATCAAAAACGTAAATAAAACGCAAGCTGCTTTTAAGACGCTTCCTAAAAACAGCTTGAAATATATTATTAGTTATTTCCGTCTTTTTCAGCCATGTAGCATGCTAGGTCAACTAATTTATGAGCATAACCCCATTCATTGTCATACCAAGCAACTAATTTTACGAATGTATCTGTTAATTGGATACCAGCTTTTGCATCAAATATACATGTGTGAATATCGCTTAAGAAGTCTGATGATACAACATCTTCGTCAGTGTAAGCTATTATTCCTTTCATGTATGATTCTGAAGCTTCTTTCATAGCTTGGCAGATTTCTTCGTATGTTGTAGGTTTTTCTAAGTTACATGTTAAGTCAACAACTGAAACATCTATTGTAGGTACTCTAAATGACATACCTGTTAATTTTCCATTTAGTGATGGTATAACTTTACCAACTGCTTTTGCTGCACCTGTTGTTGATGGAATGATATTTGCTGATGCTGCTCTACCACCTCTCCAGTCTTTTTTAGAAGCTCCATCAACTGTTTTTTGTGTTGCTGTTGTTGAGTGAACTGTTGTCATTAATCCTTCTTTAATTCCAAATTTGTCGTTTATAACTTTAGCAAGTGGTGCTAAACAGTTTGTTGTGCAAGATGCATTTGAAACTATGTTCATGCTTGGGTCATATGTTTCGTGGTTTACGCCCATAACAAACATTGGAGCATCTTTTGAAGGTGCACTTATAACAACTTTTTTAGCTCCTGATTCTAAGTGTGCTTTTGCTTTTTCTGTAACAGTAAATGCTCCTGAGCATTCAAGAACATAATCTACACCCATTTCTCCCCATGGAACATTGTGTGGATCCATTTCGTTGTATACCTTTATATCTTTTCCATCTATTGAAAGTGTGTTTCCTTCTCCTTTTATATTTCCTTCGAATCTTCCATGAACTGTGTCATACTTAACCATGTAAGCCATGTAGTCTGCGGCAATAAAAGGGTCATTTATTGCTATTATATCTACATTTCCTTTTTCTAAAGCTGCTTGGAATGCAAGCTTTCCTATTCTACCAAATCCATTGATTCCAACTTTAACTGACATAATAAAATACCTCCTTAAATTTAAAATGCTTATTATAAAACACTATAATATTATGTAATTTAATATAGTTCAAAAGTTTGTGTCTTGTTTTAAGCAAAATTATTTTATAACAAAAAAGAACACATTTCAAGTGTTCTTTTTAATTTGTATTATTATTTTCAAAAATTATCCATTTTATACGAAGAATTATATATAAATGTATTTATAGACTTATTAAAAAAGCCTACAAATTTAAGCATTTTGCATTGTTTCAAATTATAATGAAACTTTTACATCTTGTGATTCTTCATTTCTATAGCTATATGGTCTTAAGTGAAAACCTTTGTCAAAATAAATTTCTTGTGTCCAAAAATCACGTACTTCTTTAAATACTTTTTCTTGTTTTGGTGTTAATTCTACTACTATTTCTTGGAATATATAGTTTTTAAAATTAGTCCAAGGGCTTAGTTTTGCTGGAACTTGTGTATAAACAGAAGAATTTTTTTCATTTTCATTATTTTCCATGTTTTTCTCCTCCTTTGTTACTCTATTCATAGTATATTTTTACTATACTACATCTATTTAAAATTGGCAAGTAATTTTTTTATTTTTTTTATTACATTTTTGTTACAAAAATGTATTTTAATTTCTTTTTGTGGTATTATATTTTTGAAATAATTTAATTTATGGCTCTTAATTTGTATATGAGCTAAAAAAGGAGTGATTTTTATGACACCACATAATGAAGCTAAAAAAGAAGATATTGCAGATATTGTTTTAATGCCTGGTGACC
>CALXZV010000060.1 GCA_944393335.1 uncultured Clostridia bacterium
ATTAGTGAAAGCTTGCTAATCTTACCCTTGGGCGGATATAGCTTTTTCTATTCCATTTAACCATCTATCTAAGTCTTTGTCTATTTCTAACTGTCTTCTTATTAACTCTGTTATTTCTCCTGGAGTTATAGCCTTATTTACCATCAAAAATCTAATATCTGTCCAAACTTCTACTTTCATTATTTGTTTTACTTTTGTCAGATTTTCATACTGTTCTTTTGGATTAGTTATTGTTAATACTTTTACAGTATTTTTTTCTGCCTCTATTATATTTTTATTCAAATCTTCTTGTATAAAAACTAAACCTTTGGCTATACCTCTTCTAGTTATTTTGTCATTTATTAAAATTGCTAAATCGTCCATTTTTAGATGAATGGGCGCTTGTCTATTTCTTTTATATATTTCCTGATTTATCTTTTTGGTTGCTTCATCTACTTTTGATTGTGTCCAGTGATTCTTTTTTGGTTTATTTTGCTTTTCCATTTATTTTTTACTCTCTTTTTTTAGATTTTTTCGTTCAAATCGAAATCTTCTTACGAAGCTTTTTCGGTTTGAACCTTTTACACGTTATTGACATAACGTGTGATTGTGTTCTAATTTTTTAACAAAAATTAGAAAGTCGTGGCTAGGCGAACATAGCTGGTGTAGTCCACAGTGAAGTGGAAAACGTAACCGCTGTAGAAGTTCGCGTTGAAAGCGCAGTTCGCATTGAACTGCGAAGAAGACCAGTAGTAGTAGCTAAGTCCATATGTGCTAGAATAATTGCTGGTTGTAATTCCAAATGCTGCTCCAAATGCTGCCCATTCTGATTTTGATGGTACAAACCATCCATCTGATACTTCATCTTGTATTAGTCCCCACATATCATTACTATTATGTGCTCCCCAAGGCAAACTTGAATCATTCCATTTATTATTTACATATTCTGTATTTTCTCTTCCTTTTCCAAAATCATTTTCTGAAAAACTTATTGTATTATCTAACTTTCCATATGCATTATAATACCAATAATGTGTACTTGAATCTATATTATTTAATGCCATTACATAAAATCTATCGTTTCCACTTGTTCCTTCCATTGGGGCTATTACTTTTCCAGTTCCAAAGTGTTCGTCTGTATACTCTCCTTTTATATAGTATTGCTTTAATCCTGTTTCTGATGGAATGGTATAAACTCCTCTTCCATTTGTTCCCCATTCTCCACTTTCTTCTTCTCCGGCTAAATCGGCAAATATTACTCCGTCTACACTTATTTCTCCTGTGCTATCTAAGTCTGCATAATATACATTTGTTGCACTTATTTGCAAGTCATCATTAGATATTGGTTCTGCTCTAGTTCCTACTATTCTTTCCCCTCTTGCATATGCAACTTTTCCCATTGCTATATCTTCTGCTCTAGCTGTAGCATCATTGGTATTTAAAACTTCCATCTTCCCTGTTATTCCACCAATTGTTATTCCATTTAAAATGTAATTAGATATTAGGCTTGAGCCTGCATTTGCACTTGTTGCTGCATAGCCTTCGTTTGCGACTTGGTTATTGTTCCTTATTATGCTTGTGGTTATAACTATGGCTACAATAACCGCAACTAGTAATATGGCTATAAAACCTATTATTCTTTGCTTTTTACTTAGTTTCTTCATAAACTTTCTTCTCCCTTCGTACTTTCTTTTCATAAGCTTTTTCTTACTTATTAATTTATATCACAAGTAATATTATTTTGCAATTGTTTTTAATTGCATATTTTGTTTTTCTTGTTTTGTAATTGTAATTATTTCCAAATTTGTATTTTTTATACATACACAAAAAAGCTACATATTTTAAACGATTTTTATGTTCGTCTAAAACACATAGCTTTTATTCTATGTTCTATTATTGTTTTATTTACAAAATTACATGTGGTCGAAATGGCAGATTTTGCGTTGAGTAAAAGTATACTCTCTCTCTCTCTCTCTCTCTCTCTACAGCCGCAAGGCTTCCAGCGTTTCTCATGTTTATTTTATCCTTCTTTCTTGTTTTTTGCTTACCTTATATTCTTTTTATACATTTATTTTCTATATTTGTCAATCGCTATTTGAAATTTTTTTAATAAAATTTTAAATATTGTCAAATGGGACGGTCCTATTTGACAATATTTTGTGTCAATGTTAATCTAAACAGTTCCAATTAATTTAATTTCAATTATTTTTATTGTTCAATTTTTTCAAATTAGTTATTATAAATCTATAATAATTTCTTATTTATCTTCTTCTTTATTCCATTCACTTAACTTTTCTTCTAATAATTTAAAGTCCACTGTATTTTTTATGTAATCTACATCTAGATCTTTTAACTTTTGTGTATATACAGCTTTTGCATATTTTATTATTTTTTTGCTATTTTTATTTATGTATCTTAATTCACCTAGAATTAAGTCTTTATATTTAATATCTTTTTCATTTTTTAATACATATGGTTCCAATTCAGTTATTGGTACTGGAATCATATTACTTATTCTTAATGTTCCATACAAACGATCACCATTATGAATCCTTATTATAGTTTTAGTATCTTTTCTAATAATTTTTTTATTTATATCTACATAATCGGACTTTTTAGGTGATGACATAGGTATATAATAATTATATTCATTTACGGTCAACACAACCCCCAAATATTTTCTACCATTGATTTTATCTTCTTCCTTATTATCATAAACTCTATTTTCGTACTTTCTTAAATATTTTATGTATTTATTACTTATAGAATATAAATTTAACTTCATTTTATCCTCCTACCAACTTATAATTAATAAGAGAAGATTATCTTTTTAGACATCTTCTCTTGTTTTAACATTCTCATTTTAAGGTAGTGAAACACCCGATTTATAATTTTCTCATTTCTAAGGCTGTGAAACACCCGATTTATAATTTTCTCATTTTATTAAGGCTGTGAAACACCTCGATTAACTATATTTATTATATAATTTTATGTTACTTTTGTCAAGCAAAAATATAATAAATATATTATATTTTATGCATTTATATTTTAATTATTCACTTAAAGTGTTCACATTTTTATGTGTATGTGATTGTCAATTAGAACCGTCCAAATTGACACAATTCACACCACCAATTTTTGTGCCAATTCTAGTTCTTCTTGGCTTAGGTTAAAGTCTCCTCCTTTGTTTTTTATTAGAATATGTATGTTTTCTATGTTCCTTGCTTCTTTTATGGTGTTTTCAAGCGGAAAAGTTTTGTCTAATTCTTTTTCTAATTTGTTATATGCTTTTTCCATGCCATCAAAATCTTGGTTATTGTAGCAGTCTTTCCAGTTTTCTGCATATTTATTTATTTTTTCTACTGATGATAATTGATTTTTAAATTCATCTTCTATGTTGTTGCTTATGGTATCTAGTATTGCGTCTTTGCCACCTTTTATTACTGAGCATATGGCACTTGGTATTTTGCCAAATTTAGAGCAGAAGTTTAGTGCATAATCTAGTGCATCTGATATGCCATCTATTATTCCTCCACTTTTTACTGCGTTTTCTGCTTGGGTTACACTTTCAAATTTGCCAGTAAATATTCCTACTACACTTTTTCCAAAGTCAACAGCAGATGAGATTGCTTCTTCTACTCCTGCTTTGAATCCATTATTTAATAATGCATCTTTTATATCTATTACTTGCTCTTCTATTAAGTCTGGTAATAAAAATCTAATTCCTGTGTCTAATCCTGTATTTATTACTTTGCCAAGTGTTGTGTCTAAAAAGCCTTTTTGTTCGTCTAAAGTTACATCTGAAGATGTTAATAAATTATTTTCTAAATTATTAGCTAACTCCATAATATTTCTCCTTTATAATTTGTTTTTTTATATCTTTTATTTCTTTTTGTAATTTTGATTGTTCTGTCATTTTTTTATTTATTACAAAATCATAGTAATCACTTAGCTGTATTTTTCCTAAAATATTATATTTATTAAATATTTCTCTTAAAATGGTGTCGTCTAAAGATTTGTCCGTACATTTATTAAATACAATATTTATTTTTCTATTGTCTATATTCCAGTCTTGGTTATATATTTCTAAAAGTCTTTCTGATTTTCTTACTTCTAGTATGTTTGCACCTGAAATAAATATTGCTTTATTTGCACAGTTTACTAGTTCTTTTGTATAATCTAAAAATGTTTCTGATGACGTGTCTATTATTATTAGGTCATAATTTTGTTTTAGTTCATCAATAATATTTTTCATTTTTTTATCACTTAGTTTATAATTTGGATCAAGTATTATATTCATTGCAGGTAGCAGATCTATTTTTAAATTTGTGTGTATTATAAATTTTGGTAAAATATCTTCATTTTTTACTAAGTCATTATTTTTTATTTTTCTTTTTATTTTTTCTTCATAATTTTTTACACCCATCATTGTGTGAAGGCTTTTATTTAATACATCAAAGTCTATAATTATGCATTTTTTACTTTCCATTGTTTTTGCAAATAATATAGAAAATACACTTTTTCCTATTCCATTTGGACCTAAAACTGCTATTACATCTTTTTGATTTTTATTTATTACTTGATTGAAATTAAATAAATTTTTAAATGGAAGGGTTTTTTGGCTAAATATATTTTCATTATTTTTTGAATAATATTTATTTTCATTTAAATTTTTATTTTTTTCTATATTAATTGTTTTATTATTATAAATATTTTTATTATTTTTTAAATTTTCTTTATGATAGTTTTCACTTTTATTTTTATAATTATATTTTTTAGCTATTTTTTCTTTTATTTCTGGCTTTACTTTTTTGTAATTATTTTTTTCTGTATTATTTTTAAAATTTGGCTTATAAGTTTTTTCTATATTATTTCTTAATATATTAAATATTTTTTCTTCATCATAACTTTTATTTGATGTAAATATTATTCTTGTATTTTTATTTATTTTTTTGATTTCTGCTATTAAATCTTCTAAAGATATATTACCATCTATGTCTTCGTTTAAAATAATATAGTCTACATTTGAATTTGCTTCTAAAAATTCTAATACACCTTCTTTGTACTGTATGTCTGTGCAAAGTACATTATAATTTTCCTTTACCAACCTATCATTTAATTTTTTATTGCCTATGGCTGTTATTATAGTTTTAATTTTGATTACCTCCTATTATTTCTTTTTCAAAGTCTGCTGACTTTATTTTTGTTAATATATGTTCTTGTCCTACAAACATTAAACATTCTCCCCTTTTAAAAGATTTTATTTCTACTTTTTCTTTATTTGAAAGGTCTGTGTATTTTTCTAAAACTTTTATGTTTTCTTCTTCTAGATTAAAAAATACTTTTATACTTGAGTTATTTAATATACTTTTTCCATAGGTTCCTCCATCAAGGCTAAATAAGTCTGATACATCTTGTGTTATGGCTATACCGCTTCCTCCATATTTTCTTATTGTTTTAAATATTTTGTAAATAAAGCTTGCTACTTCTTTATTTGATGTAACTCCTATAAGCCTCCAAATTTCATCTAAATATATTGCCTTTTTTACTTTTCTATCTTTCTTTACCTTGTCCCAGTAATATTCAATAAACACGTACATCGCATACTTTAGGTTATCTTCACCAAGTTCGTAAATGTCTGCAATTATTAATTTATTTTCTAGTTTTACATTTGTCTTTTTATTAAAATAACTTAATGAGCCTTTTACAAATGGAAATAATTTTATTTGCATATTTTTATCTAAGTTTTTGTATAAATCTTCTAATATTGGCATATCTTCGCTTGTTTTAAATTTGCCATTTTTGTATAAAGATTTATCACTAAATGTTATTCCCTTTTGATTATATGTTTTTATAATTGCTTTTTCTAAAATTGTTTTTTCTTCTTCTTTTAAATTTTCAAATATTAATTTAAAAAATCCTATAAGCTTACCTATTTTTGTAGATAAATACCCACTTTGTTCGTCTTCTAAGCTTTCTTTTCTGATGTCTAAAACATTTATGTATGTATTTGAACTTGGCCCTAGATTTATTACTGTTCCTCCTAAGCTTTTTCCAAGGTTTGTGTATTCTCTATCTGGGTCTATTACATATTGCTCTAGTCCAAACAAAGCATACCTAAGTATCATTAATTTTGTAAAAAATGATTTTCCTGCACCACTTGTACCAAATATACACATATTCGCATTTTTGTATTTATTTGTATCAAATTTATCTATAAATATAAGTGAATTGTTATATATGTTTTCTCCTATAAAAATTCCAGTTTCATCAAATATTGCAGATGAAATAAATGGATAAGTTGCAACTAATGAGTTTGTTAATATATTTCTTTTTGTTATTTCTTTTACATCTGAGTTATTTTGCATAAGTGGCAGACAGGATAAATATGTTTGTTCTTGCCTAAAATATGCTTTTTTTGGTAAAATACCTCTACTTCTAAGCAATCCTTCTATTTTATTTAAATTATATTCTAGCTCTTTTGTATTTTCTGCAAATGTCATTATGTATGTATATAAAAAATATAGTTCTTCATTGTTTATTTGCATTTCTCTTCTTATGTATTTTGCATCATTGTATGTAAATGCTGCAATTTCTGAGTCCTGCCTATTTTCTCCTATTTTTTCTAAGTCTACTTTTACATTTCCTATGTTATAGGTCAAATCTTTTATTACTTTGTATGTGTCTTGCTTTTCATAAAACATTGAAATATATATATTTGTATTTGAGTCTATTATACTTTTTAAAATTAAATCATCTTGCTCCCTCAAATAATTTACTATTAGTAAACCTGAGTAATACATACCATCTATTTCAATGAATTTTGGGTTTGATAGGTTAATATATGATGGACTTAAATAGTCTTTTTTTGTAAATATTCCTCCTAAATAACTATTAATATGTGCATCACCTCTTTTAAATTTAATTTTGTTTGCCAAAAGCAAATTGTTTTAATTTAATTGATTTTTTCATGAGTTACTCATTTAAAAATATTTTTGAATTAAAAAATGAGAATAATACATCTCTTACTTGATCTTCATTTGTATATTCAGAAACGATGTTCCCACATCTAGCTAAAAGCTCTTTGACTTTAAAATAATTTTCTTGCAAATTTTGTATTGTTACACTTTCTAATGTAGTTAAGTCATCTGCAGTTTGACTTATTATTATAAAGAAATTCTTATTGGAAGATTTTTGATTTTGATTTAAAGAATTAATATATTCAATATATTTTTCTTTAATTTCTGGGTATAAACTATTTTTATGTAATAAATCAATATGTTTTGATAAATCTTCTTTTTTGCTTTGGATTAAAATTTGTAGATTAAAATTGCAACTTTTAATGAAACTTTTATATGAGTTTAAAATGGCTTCTTTTTCTAATTCTGATTTTAGATTGTAGTTAATGGGGTCAACTTTTAAAATTTTTACATAGGAGGAATTTTTAAGTTTGATTATACCATTATCTAAAATTTTGTCAAAGGGAAGCCAATTTTGAACAGATTTTATTTTGTCTAATTTCATAAAAGCTATTCCTTTCTTTTTACTCAAATAAATGTTTTTATTTTTCTCCTTTCATGTAGATAATAATACATTATTTTCCATAAAATGTCAATAAATATTTTAGAAAACTTTTCGACAAAATTCGACAAAAAACGACAAAGTTCATCACCTTGCCGTTTTTAATTTAATTTTTAATTAAAGATTTTGCCTATATTTCAAGCAAAATGTGATATATTACAAAAACAATTATATATCCAAATTTTTAACATATTTTGCATTTTGTTCGATAAATTCTCTTCTTGGTTCAACTTGGTCTCCCATTAAAATAGTAAATATTTGGTCAGCTTTCATTGCATCATCCATTGTAACTTTTATTAAAATTCTATTTTCTGGGTTCATTGTTGTATCCCATAATTGTTCTGGATTCATTTCACCAAGACCTTTGTATCTTTGGATTGATACATTGTCTCTGCCTATTTTTGCAAGTTCGCTATCTAGTTCTTCATCTGTGTAGCAATAAACGTCTTTCATTCCTTTTTTAGAAACTTTGTATAGTGGTGGTTGAGCTAAAAATACATGTCCTTGCTCTAAAAGTGGTCTCATATATCT
>CALXZV010000061.1 GCA_944393335.1 uncultured Clostridia bacterium
GCTTTAGCTAATAATGGATTTTATGATGGACTTACATTTCATAGAACTATACCAGATTTCATGATACAAGGTGGAGATCCTTATGGAGATGGAACAGGAAATGCTACTCTAAAAGATTTAGGACAGGACTCTGATGAAGAATACACAATAACTGGTGAATTCATTGCTAATGGAGACAATAACAATACTCTAAAACATGAAAGAGGAGTTATATCTATGGCAAGAAGTGACTATAGTAGTTATAGTGCTAGTTTAGCAACAGAAGGATATAATTCAGCATCATGCCAATTCTTCATAACAACAGAAGATTCTACTGATAGTTTAGATGGATTATATGCAGCATTTGGTAAGGTTACAGAAGGAATGGATGTAGTAGATAAAATTGCGAGTGTAGAAGTAGAAACAAGAGAAACACAAACAGATTCAAACAGTGAACTTACTCAAGATAGACCAGTAAACCCACCAGTAATAACAAGTATTAGAGTTGAAACTTATGGTATTAATTATGGTATGCCAGAAACAAGAGAACCATTTGATATAAATTCATGGTATATGTCTCAAATGTACGGATATTAAAAGAAAGGAAAAAATGGAGCTTAAAGGAACAGTACAAGATATAATATATAAAAATGAAACAAACGGATATACAATTGCTGGCTTTGATATGGAGTCAGCTGAGACAACTATAGTAGGCTATTTACCTTTTGTGCAAAAAGGTGATAGCCTTAAAATCATTGGAAAATTTGTTACTCATCCAGATTATGGAGACCAATTTAAGGTTGAAACTTTTGAAAAAATCATGCCAGAAACTTTAGATGCTCTGGAAAAATATTTGTCAAATGGTATTGTAAAAGGTGTTGGCCCTGCAACTGCAAAAAAAATAATAAAAAAGTTTGGAGAAGAGACAGTTGAGGTATTAAAAGCAGATCCAGATAGACTTACAGAAATTAAAGGCATTACAAAGAAAAAAGCAGAAGAAATTAATGAAAGTTTTGTTGCCAATTGGGAGCTATGGCAAATTGTTGGTTTCTTAGAAAAGTTTGGAATAGGTCCTCAAAGTGCTAATACAATTTACAAAAAGTTGGGAGCTAATACAATATCAATAGTTGAAAATGACCCCTATGTTTTAAGTGAACTTGGTGTAAAAGTGGATTTTTCACAGATAGACAAAATGGCTTTGGACTTAGGTGTTGAAAGAAATAATTTAAAAAGAGTTGATGCAGGAATACGTCATGGGCTTAATTTAGCTACATACAATGGTCATAGCTGTGTGTTAGAGGCAAATTTAATTGCATTTGTAACTAAACTTTTAAGAGTTTCGGAAGATGATGTGTTAGATGGAATAAAAGATTTAAGAGCAAAAGAACAAATTAAAATAGAAGAAAGAGAAGAAATAGCTACCACAAATGGCAAAACAGAGTTATGTATACAAACTTGGATATATTTAATGGACTATTACAAAACAGAGTTAAATATTGCTGAGAGAGTTTTAAGCTTAGAACAAGCAGACAATATAAAAAGAATACCAAACTTTAATAAAGAGCTAGAAAAAACTGAAAAAGCTACTTCACTTGAATTATCTGAAAAACAAGTAGAAGCGGTAAAAATGGTCAATGATAATAATGTATGCATTATAACTGGTGGACCTGGTACTGGTAAAACAACTATAATAAAAACAATTATAGATATATACAAATCAAGAGGCAAAAAGGTTGTGCTTTGTGCTCCAACAGGTAGAGCAGCTAAAAGAATGACTGAGGCAACTGGAGAAGAGGCAAGTACACTTCATAGACTGCTAGAAATAGGAAAAGTATCAGACGAAAAGCCTGACCCAGACTTGGATGTAACACCAATTGACGCAGATGTAGTTATAATAGATGAAATGTCAATGGTAGATTTATTCTTAATGAATTATGTTGTAAAAGCATTATTTAAAGGGACAAAGCTTGTGCTAGTTGGAGATACTGACCAGCTTCCATCAGTTGGACCGGGAACAGTTTTAAAAGATTTAATAGATTCTAAAAGAGTTCCATGTGTAAGGCTTAACAAGATCTTTAGACAAGCTCTCCAAAGCGAAATAATTGTAAATTCTCACAAAGTAAATGAGGGAATAAACTTTTTAGAAGATTCGCAAAATGGGACAATGGTTTTTCAAAATGATACAGCAAATTCGCAAAATGGTGAAGCAGATAAAGATTTTTCACAAATAAATCAATCAAAAAAACAAGGAGAAACAAAATCATCTAGTCAAACGGGCACTAGAAACGATTTCTTCTTCATTCAAGAAAAATCAACTCCACAAATAATAAACAAAATACTAGAATTATACAACTTAGATGAACAAATAATAACGCCATCTAAAAAAGGAGATTTAGGAACAAAAAACTTAAATAAATTAATACAAGAAAAATTTAATCCAGCGAGTGCCGTAAAACAAGAAAAAAAGTTTGGAGAAGTAATATATAGAGAAGGCGACAAAATAATGCAAACAAAAAATAATTACGACATAATGTGGAGAAGAAAAAGTGAGATAAATAGTGGAATTTTTAATGGTGAAATGGGAGTAATAGAAAAAATAGATGATGAAGCAGGTGAAGTAAAAATTAGATTTGATGATGACAAAGTTGCATTTTATGGTTATCAAGATTTAGATCAAATAGAGCATTCATTTGCAATAACAGTACATAAATCTCAAGGAAGTGAATTCCAAACTGTAATAATACCTATTTATCAAGCAGCACCAATGCTACTTACAAGAAACTTGCTATATACAGGAATGACAAGGGCAAAAGATAAGTTAATAATGATTGGTAATCCTTTTACTATTCAGTTTATGATAAACAATGAGAAAATAAAACAAAGAAACTCAGGACTAAAGTATAAATTGGAGAATTTGTAATTAAATTGGGGGCAGAAAGGAATTGTTTATGATTTTAGAAAAAGCCCTCAATTTATTTTTTCCTATAAAATGTGGAGTTTGCGGAAAAATAGGTTTGCCTATTTGCAAAGAGTGTGAAGAAAAAATAAAACAATATGAAATAAATTTGGTGCAAAAAGATAAGTTCTTCATTTACAAGTACCAAGACATAATAAGAAATCTTTTATTAAATTATAAATTTAATGACGCAAGTTATCTAGCAAATTCTTTTGCATATTTGATAAAAAACAATAAAAAAATCTATTCTATTTTAAAAAGTTATGATATAATTATTCCAGTTCCACTGCATAAAAAAAGAATGAATGAACGTGGATATAATCAAACAGAGTTAATATCAAAAAAGCTTGAAATTCCAATAGAAACAAAATGCTTAATAAAAACAAAAAATATAAAACCACAAAGTACAAAAACAGCAAAACAAAGGCAAATTGACATAAAAAATGTATTCGCTATTCAAAACGTGGATAAAATTAAAAATAAAAAAATTTTATTACTTGATGACATTTATACTACAGGCTCAACTGCAAATGAATGTATAAAAACATTAAGCAAAGCTACAAATAAAATTGGCTTTTTGGCAATAGCAAAAGAAATGTAAGGAGAGGAAAATACAATGGATGATTTAGTTGAAAGCATATTAGATTATATTAGAGCAGACTATACAGATTATGCCATAATGATAAATGGTGAATGGGGAAGCGGTAAAACCTACTTTTGGAACCATAAAATAAGAAACAGAATAGAAAACATGACTGTAAATGGTAAAAAGTTAACAACCATTTATATGTCATTATATGGTATATCAAATCTAGAAGAAATAAGTAAAAAAATATTTATAGAGACTACTCAGTTAATGGATAAAAACCTAAAAAAATATATGGATAGTAATGGTCAAACATTTATTCCAGAATATGCAAAAACTGGTTTAGATATGGCTAACTTTTTTGGCGTAACTCAAAATGGAGATAAAATTGATTATGCTAGTTTCTTTTCAACTGATGATAAAGTCCTATGTTTCGATGATTTAGAGAGGGCAAATGTAGATGTTATAGACATATTGGGTTACATAAATAATTATGTTGAGCATGACCATATAAAAACAATCATAATATGTAATGAAAAAGAACTTTCTACAAAGCTAAAAAGCAGTAACCTAGAAATGAAAACATTTATTGCCACATATTTGCTGGACAAAGAAGATAAGCTTCTTACCACAGATAAGCCAATGGTTGAAAAGATAGAAGAAACAATAGAAAATGTATTTGACAAAGCAAATGATTATGAAAGAATAAAAGAAAAACTAATTGGTGAGACATTTGAATATGCACCAGAATTCACATACATTATAAATGGTCTGTTAATTAGATATGAAAACAACAGAGATTTAATAAGATTTTTAAGAGAAAATACAAATTTAATAGTTTCAACATTTATAAAAAGTGGTACAAGAAACTTAAGAATTTTAAAACACGCATTAAATGACTTCAAAAAAGTATTTGACATGGTAAACAAATCATATCCAAATACAAATAACAGAATTTTACAAACAATGCTTATATTTACAATAGCTGTATCTTTTGAAATTAAAGCAGGAAAAGTTACAAAGGACAAATTTATAAATATTAATGATAACGAAGAATACAAGTCATTGGTTGTTTCATCAAGAGTATTCATGGATAATAGGCAATTTTATATAAAAGAATTTGATAACAATTATTATTACAATTTTAAAACAGAATACAGATTTTTCAAATTCATTGAAATATATGTAAGAACAAGAATATTTGATATGAAAACATTCAAAAAGGATATGGAAGATATAATAAACACAGTAGATACGGATAAACTTCCAGGATACAAGAGACTTCTTACAGAAGAATATTGGAAAATATCTGATGACCAATTCCCTAAAGTGATTTCGGAAGTTTTAGAGTCAGTTAAAAAAGGCGAAATACAGCTAATAGACCTTATAAAAATATATACTTATTTTGTATATTTTGTTAAAAAAGGATTGGTTGATTATGATATGCAAACAATAAATAGTGTATTTTTAAATGGTATGAATGTATCATCAATAACATCAGAATATTGCGAAGATGCAGAAGATCAAATAAAACAAATGTCATTTGATGAAAATATGCCAGAAATGCAGGAAGTATTAGCGAGGTTTAGAGACTTAAATAATCAACTTAAAGACAAAATGTATAGGGTTAAAGCAGATACTATATTCAAAAACATACCAATGAAAATGGAAAAATTCTATGATATGTTTGATAAAGAATGTATGGATATTCCTATATTTAAGTACAGCGACCCATATCAAATATTCCAAAGAATATCTTGCGCAAGCAATGAAGATATAGTTTCAATAAAGGAAAAACTTGTTGATAGAGCAGATAAAAATGCAAAAATACTTTTACCAGAACTTAATAACTTGTATAAGTTAAAACAAGTTGTTGATGATTACATTAGTGATAAAACTCCAAATATAAAAGTTGTAATGCTTCAAGATTTCTCAGATGCACTTGGAGATATTATTGAAAAATACAATACTGAAAAGCAAAAAGAAGAAGTAAAAAAATAGTTCCAAAACAAGTTACCGTTGCAGTTCGGTAGGTAACTATAAAATGTTACAGTTCAGTAAGTAAGCAATGTAAAGTTTTTGTAATAAAAATTTAAACAATTAGAAAGCGTAACTATTGATTTTTACGTAAATTTATGATAATATATATTATATGTGAAAATTAGCTTAATCGAGAAGAGAACATTAGGCAGAAAGAAAGAGGTTATTCGAGATGGAAGTAGCAAAAAACATATTAACAGTAATATATTTAATAGTATGTGTAATCTTAATTATAATAACATTATTGCAAAACAAGGATAGAAATTCAATGGAAGACATTGCAGAAAATCCAAATGCAAATAAATTTTATGAAAAGACAAAGGGTAGAACTAAAGAGGGTAGAGTTCAAAGAAACACTATCATAATTGGTGTAATATTTGCAGTATTGACTATAGCTTTAGGAATTGTTTACGTATTATAGTTTTTTTTAAAAGATGCACTTGTTTAATTTGGTGCATCTTTTATTTTGATTGAAAATTGTTAGAGGTTAAGATGTATGATTGAAAAAAATTGTAATTATTTTTCAATCTAATTGGAGGAAAAAATGGACTTAGTTCAAGGAAAATATATTGGCCATGAACGTGGCTACGGCTTTGTAAAAATATCGGATGATGAGCCAGACATTTTCATAGCCAAAAAGAATAAAAAAGATGCTATGAATGGTGACATAGTTGAAGTAAAAATAATAGATGAAAATAGTGGCAACAGTAAAGAAGGTGCCATTGTTCAAGTCGTAGAAAGAAACACAAAACAAGTAGTTGGAACTTTTGAAAAAAGTAGAAATTTTGGTTTTGTAATACCAGATGACAACGCTCTTGGAACAGATATTTTTATATCAAAATCTAATTTTGGAAAAGCCAAAAATCATCAAAAAGTTGTAGTAAAAATTACAAAATATCCTAGAAAAGGAATGAAAGCAGAAGGTAAAATTACTGAAGTTTTAGGTTATGAAGATGAAACTGGTGTGGACATGCTTTCAATCATTAAAGAGTATAATTTAGAAAGCGAATTTCCTAAAAAAGTTTTAGAAGAGGCAAAAAGAGTTAGCAAAAAGGAAATAAAGCCAGAAGGAAGAGTAGACTTAAGAGATAAAGAAATTTTTACTATTGACGGAGAAGATGCAAAAGATTTAGATGATGCTGTTTGCGTAGATAAAAATGATGATGGAACATATACACTTGGAGTGCATATTGCTGATGTAAGCTACTATGTGCAAGATGGAAGCTTGCTTAATAAAGAAGCAATAAAAAGAGGTACAAGTGTGTATATGCTTGGTAGCGTTATTCCAATGCTTCCAACTGAATTGTCAAATGGATGTTGTAGCTTAAATCAAGGCAAAGATAGATATGCTATTTCAGTTATAATGACCATAGATTCAAAAGGAAAAGTTGTGGATAGCAATATTTTTAAAAGCATTATTAAAGTAACAAAAAGAATGAATTACAATGATGTATATAAAATAATTGAAAGAAGCGATGAAAATGTTTTAGAAAAATATGAGCCATATATAGCCCATTTTGATAGAATGAAAGAATTAGCTTTGATTTTAAAAGCAAGAAGACTAAAAGATGGATATTTATCTTTAGACATACCAGAAAGCAAAATTACTTTAGATAAAAATGGCAAGCCAATAGATATAAGGCCTTATGAAACAAACTTTGCACATGAAATAATCGAGCAATTTATGCTAACAGCAAATGAAACAGTCGCAGAGAGATTTTATTGGTTAGAAGCACCTTTTATTTATAGAGTTCATGAAAAGCCAGACGAAGATAAAGTAAAAGAATTAAATAAATATTTATTTAATTTTGGATATAGAATAAAAGGAAAATTGGACGATGTAAAACCAAAAGCATTTTCACAAATATTAGAAGATGTAAAAGGAAAAGATGAAGAAAGGGTAGTTTCTAACTTACTTTTAAGGACTTTAAAAGTTGCAAGATATGAAGCGGAAAATAAAGGACACTTTGGTATTTCAAGTAAATATTATTGCCATTTTACATCACCAATTCGTAGATATCCTGATTTATTTATACATAGGGTTATATCAAAATACTTAGAGTATATGAGTACAGAATCGAATAAAGGCAAAAATGTTAAGCGTAATAAGGCAGTAAATGATATAATTGATGAAAACACAAAGGCAAAACTAGAAAAGCAAGCAATAAAATACGCTGAAAGTTCTTCAGAATGTGAGCAAATTGCTACAAAAGCAGAAAGAGCAAGTGAAGATATTAAAAAGGCTGAATATATGCAAGATAAAATTGGCGAACAATATGATGGTATTATTTCAAGTATAACAAGTTGGGGAATGTTTGTACAATTAGATAACACAGTAGAAGGGCTAAT
>CALXZV010000062.1 GCA_944393335.1 uncultured Clostridia bacterium
ACTGAAATATCATTTCCATCATCATCTGTAATATTGTCTACTTGAACTTTTATGGTATCTCCTATATTGTATTCTGTGCCTTGCAAAAAGCCTCTTCAACTACACATTCATTTTGATTTTCTGGTACCCTGCCACTTGTAACTTGTAAAGCATTGATTGAGCTTGCAAGGCTCTCTAATTTTACAACAACTTGCTTATCTCCTGCTGTGACTACTGCATCTGTTTGATATGTACCTTCTGCATTTTCTATCAAATCCAACTTTTTTAGCTCTGTAATATCATCATCAGTTAGCCCAAGTGTAGATATAACTTGAATATCCATGACATTTTTATCATCAAAATATGTATCTAAAGTAAGTTTCATATCTGGGCTAGTAGCTTTTATTCCAGCAAAAAAGCCTACTCCTAAAAGTACAATTAGAAGTATTGATATAAATCTTTTGAAACCCTTTATTATTTCTTTAAAACAATCTTTTAATAAGGCTTTTTTCATGGAATCACCCCTTTGCCAATTACTTTTAATTTAGTAATCTACTCTATTTATTATAATTTATTCTAAATTACTTATTGTAAGTATTTTATTTTTTTACCACTCAATTTTCTCAATTGGTGTAGGCTCTTTATTTAATTCTATATTTGAAGCTGTACCATTTTTGAAATGTATTACTCTATCTGCCATAGGTGTTAAAGCCGCATTGTGAGTAATAATTATTACTGTCATATTTTCTTTTCTGCAAGTATCTTGCAATAGCTTAAGTATTTGCTTACCTGTTTTGTAATCTAATGCGCCGGGTAGGCTCATCACATAAAAGTAGTTTAGGGTTTTTAGCAATAGCTCTTGCTATGGCAACTCTTTGCTGCTCTCCTCCAGATAATTGTGAAGGAAAGTTTTTAAGCCTATCTCCTAGTCCAACTTTGATAAGTATTTCTTTGGGGTCTAAAGGCTTTTTGCAAATTTGAGTTGCAAGCTCAACATTTTCTATTGCCGTTAAATTTTGAACCAAGTTATAAAATTGAAATACAAAGCCTATGTCATCTCTTCTATATTTTATTAATTGCTTATTTTTAAACTTGGTTATATTTTTTCCGTCGATTATAACATCACCAGATGTTGCAGTATCCATTCCGCCTAAAATATTTAAGGCAGTTGTTTTTCCTGCACCACTAGGACCAACTATAACTACAAGCTCTCCTTTTTCTATTTGAAAGTTTGTATTATCCAAGGCTTTTATGCTTACTTCGCCCATTTTGTATTCTTTTACAACATTTTTAAATTCAATATATGACATACTTTTTCATCCCTTTCTTAACTTTAAAAGGTGTTATGTTTACTTTTTTTCATTTGCCATTTTGCTTTTTCTTATTTTATCATAGTTTATTTTTTATTTCTATAAAAATGACAAAAGAGAAGAGTATTTTTGCTCTCCCCTCATCTTATTATATTTTAACAGAATATTTGAATTTGTCAACAATCAATAAATATTTATGCCATTTTTCTACACGTGTGGAGTTTGTCATTTAGAACCGTCCCAAATGACACTTCTTTTGATTTTCCTCCGGGGACGGTCTTAAACATAAAATTAAAAATTTTCAATTTAAGACCGTCCCCTACAGAAAATTACTGTATTTTTCTTCTTTGCACAAAATAACAACAAAATGCCATAAATGAATCTGGCAATATTTTAGCAAAAAATCTAACTATTCCAATATACCATGATGAAAAAATAATCTTTCTTCCTTTAAACATTTTTGCTACTGCTTTTCTTGCTACAACAGAACTTTCCGCTTCTGGTGAGTTAAATTTTACATCTGCAACTTTTTGAAAATTTGTTTTAACAGGTCCCGGACATAGTGCACTTACTTTTACATTTGATTTTTGAAATTTTAATTCTTTTTGAACTGCTTGTGTAAGCCTTACCACATATGCTTTACTTGCATAATAGGTTGCCATTAAAGGCCCCGGCATAAATCCTGCAATTGAAGCAACATTCATTATATATCCTTTATTGTTTTTGCACATATCTTTCAAAAATAATTTCATAAGAATATGCAAAGCTGTAATATTTGTATCAATTATTTGCTGTTCCTTTTCTAAACTTGTATCTGTAAATCTTCCGCAAGTTCCAAGTCCAGCATTGTTTATTAATACATCTATGTTTTCAAATTCTGCCTTAACTTCTTCATATAATTTGATGCAATTTTCTTTATTAGATAAATCTACTATTTTCACATACGCTTTTACTTTGTATTCTTTTTCTAATTCTTCTTTTAATTCTTGCAAAGCTTTTTCGTTTCTTGCAACAATTATTACATCATATTTTCTTTTTGCAAGTTCTCTTGCAATATCTCTTCCTATTCCAGAAGAGGCTCCTGTAACTAAAGCAAGCATAATTTTCTCCAACTTTTTCTTTTAAAATATTTTTACAAATCTGCTAATAAGCATTATTCGCCACAATTTAAGAGTGGATTTCAAATTAGCCATTAGCATTACATTTTTACTATCTTTTCCCAAGGTAAATTTTCTTTTCCAAAGTGTCCGTAATTTGTTGTTAACCTATAAATTGGTCTTTGTAAATCTAGATAATTAATAATTCCTCTTGGTGTTAAATCAAACTTTTCTACCTTTGCAATTATTTCTTCACAAGGAATAGTCTCAGTTCCAAATGTATCTACATATATTGAAACAGGCTTTGCAACACCTATTGCATAAGATAATTGTATTTCGCACTTTTTTGCATAACCATTTGCAACAATGTTTTTGGCTAAAAATCTTGCCATATATGATGCACTTCTATCAACTTTTGTTGGGTCTTTTCCTGAGAAAGCCCCTCCACCATGACGGGCATATCCGCCATAAGTATCTACAATTATTTTTCTTCCAGTAAGCCCACTATCCCCAAGTGGTCCACCTATTACAAATCTACCAGTTGGGTTTATATAATATTTTGTATTTTCATCTAGCAACTTTTGAGGAATAACCTTGAAAATAATCTTTTCCTTGACTTCTTTTCTAAGTTCTTCCATGTCTTTACCATCTACGTGCTGAGTTGAAAGTACAACTGTATCTATTCTTAAAGGTCTCCCATTATCATATTCAACTGTTACTTGAACTTTTCCATCTGGCCTTAGTCCTCGTATTTCTTTGCTTTTTCTAACTTCTGATAACTTCTTGGCAAGTTTATGCGCTAAAGCAATTGGAAGTGGCATAAACTCATCGGTTTCGTCGCAGGCAAAGCCAAACATTATACCTTGGTCGCCTGCACCTTCAGATTCTATGTTTTCTCCTTCTTTATCTTCTAAACTTTTGTCAACTCCCATTGCAATATCTGATGATTGCTTAGAAATATTTACTGTTATTTTACAAGTTTTATAATCTATATCTAAGTTTGCATTATTATACCCAATTTCTTTAATTGCATTTCTTGCAATTTGCTCTATATTTATATTTGCCTTAGAAGTTATTTCTCCTGTTATATATACTTCACCTTTGCTTGCTAAAGTTTCGCAGGCTACTCTTGAATTTTTATCTTGTTTTAAACATTCATCTAATACACTATCTGAAATATAATCACATAGCTTATCTGGATGCCCTTCTGTCACACTTTCTGATGTAAATAAATATTTCATTTTTTAGTAAAGCTCCTTTCTATCTTCCTTCTGGTTCTTCATTAGACTGTGGAATACTTCTTTTCAATTTTTCCAAAACTTTTGTAAAATTGCTTACACTTGATGCAATCCAATCCATGCTTGATCCAAGTACACCTTTGGTTCTTAAAGACTTTTCATATTCTTTCATTTTTTTCAATACTGCATCTACATTTGCTGATTCTGAAAAATCTGTTTTTAAGAATCTATTTCCTTCTACCAAAGTCATAATTTGAGGCTCGCCTTCTACTTGAAGGTTTAGGTTTATTCTACTAAAAGCCTCCATACATTTAATTAGTCCATCAACTTGTTTTTCTGGCATTTCCTCTGGACAGAAAACAGCTGCAATATTTCTATCTGTTTTATATAATTTTATAACTACCAATCCAAAATCTTTTGCTAATTTATCTGCTTCTGCATCTTTGTCTTCAACTTTATATCCAATATCATTTTCAATCATCTCAATTGCTTCATATTTATGCTGTTCTTTTTTCTTTGTTGATGCATATATTTTACCCTTTGATGAAATTAATATTACACCTTCATTTTTATGTGAAAGATCTCTTTCTTTAGTATTTGCTAAAAATACATCTTGTAAATCAAAATTAAGATATTTGTTCATTATACTTGCTTCTTCATCAGATAATCTACCTGTTTTATAACCCAAAAACAAATCTAAAGCTCTATTATGTAACGAGCCTGCTTCATTTTTTCCATTATAATAATATCTTTTTCCGTCAAATACATAAATTTGCTTAAATAAGTTACCTTCAGCATTTTCTTGTTCTACGCTTTCATAAAATTTTAATAAATTATCTGCATCCTCAGGCTTTATTCTGTCCGAAATAATCGCAGTCAAAGCTCTTTTTTCATTTTGCTCTTTTCCTTCTTTTATTTGTGGCATAACTCTGACTACAGAAAAGCCTTGTTCAGTTATTTTTTTATATAATTTAGCATCAAATAAGGTTCCTTCTTCTACTATTGCACCTATAAGATTAGAAAGATACTTTGCTTCTTCTCTAGAAATATAATCTTGTGTAATTTTTGAATTCAAATTTGCTATATTTGAAAAAGAAAGTGGTATTTCGAGACTTTTTCCGCGATTAAAAAATACTATACTCCCTACCTGTAATTTACTCATTTTAAAATACATCCCTTCACAATAATTTATACTATAAAGTGAAATTTTATAATTAGTATCTCACCTGTACTTTTTATACCACTAACTCTATTCAATTTGAAACTATTATATTGAACTAAAAGATTGAAGTCAATAGATAAATTAAACTTTTCAGTTGGGGACGGTCCTAAATCGAAAAAGTTGTCAAATGGGACGGTTCTAAATGACACAAAATAGTGTCATTTAGAACCGTCCCATTTGACAACTTAAGCATAATTCAAGAAAAGTTATCCACATTTTATTACATTTTTGTGGATAGTATTACAAAAATGTAATATTAATATAATATTTGTCATTATTTGCCCCAAAAAATATTAAAAAAACATTTGACTTAAATGCTTTTCTATTGTATAATAGATTTTGTTATGGCCCCTTGGTCAAGCGGTTAAGACGCAGCCCTCTCAAGGCTGAATCATGGGTTCGATTCCCGTAGGGGTCACCAACTATTCATTACAAAACATATCTTCAAAAAGCTAGTGATTATAAAATATAATTACTAGCTTTTCTTTATATTTTTATTATTCTTCCATCGAAATTGAATATTTGTAATTTATATATCAATTATTTATCTACCAATTTATAGAGCAATTACTTTCTTTATAATTTCTTTTACTCTCTCTTCTTTTTTATTCAAAAACAAATATCCAATTAATGCTTCAAAACCTGTTGAATATGCATAATCTTCCAAGCTTGCATTCTTTGGCAAATGATGATTTTGTGTGTTTCTACCTCTTCTTACAATTTCTTTTTCATCTTCTGTTAAAAAATCAGTTTCAATTAGCTCTTTTACAGCTTTTGCCTGAGCTCCTGCTTTAACATATTTTATTGATTCAACATGCATTTTATGTGGATTTAGATTTGTTGTATTTGCTAAATATACTCTTATATAGAGCTCATACACACTATCTCCTACATATGCCCAAGTAAGTGGTGACATCATATTTATTTGTGACTCATCTTTAATTAATATTTCATCTAGGTAATTCAATTGTTATCCTCCCTAATTTTCCACTTTGAAATTCATTTAATATTATATCTGATATTTTTTGCATATTTATGTTTCCACCTGGAAGAAGTGCTCCTCTTTTTCTTGCAATTTCTTCTAAAACTTCCATTGTTTCTTTTGGCTCTTTTTTATTTATATTTGATGAACTCTTACCATTATTGCTAATTGGCACATCAATTTCTTTATTATCATCATTGACAATTTCTTCTTTGTCGTCATTAGTTTTATACACTTCTACATTAAATCTTTCTATTAATTTTTGTGGATAATTCTTTATCAAATATTTTAATAGATAATATGCAATTTCTTCTTTATCTATGGCATTATCTCCTATTGTTCCAACAAATGCTAAATGCATCGCAAGTTCATTATTTTCAAATTTTGGCCATAACATACCCGGAGTGTCCATAAGTTCAATATCATTTGTAACTTTTATCCATTGCTTTTGCTTAGTAACACCCGGCTTATTACCAACTTTTGCAGTATTTCTCTTGGCTATGCTATTAATAAAAGTAGACTTTCCTACGTTTGGAATTCCCACAACCATTACTCTTATGGCTTTACCAATTCTGCCTTTTTGATCATATTTTTCTTTGATGTCAGAGTACTCCTCTTTTATGGCTTCAATTACATCTTTTATTCCTTTTGATGTATTTGACTCAACGGCTACTGCTTTTATTCCTTCTTTTGCATAAAAGTCAATCCATTTATTTGTTGAACTCACATCTGCTAAGTCTGCTTTATTTAGTACAATTATTTTCTTTTTATTTTTAATAACATCTTCTATATCTGGGTTTTGACTAGCAAGTGGCACTCTTGCATCTAGTATTTCTATAACTATGTCAATTAATTTTAAGTCTGCTATTATTTGCTCTTTGGTCTTTTTCATATGACCGTGGGTACCAGTTTATGTTTAAATTATCACTCATTATTTTTGCTCTCCTACCTATTTATTTTTCTTCAAAATATACCACCATTTGCTAATAGGCATCTGGTGGTATGCTGAGTTTCAATTAATGCTTTTCTTTGAAATTTCAGACACTCAATTTTGAGTTTCTGCTTTGAGATAAGGTTACTAACTAAATCAAAACAATATTATAACGTAGCGCCTTGTAAGAGATATCTGCCTCATCTAAGACAATTTTGTCATGCTCTTTCAGATGAATAGTAACATATGCCTTTCCTTGCCTTGCGGCATAATTTAGGTCTTTTAAAATTCTCGGAAACCCTTCAACACCATAGTATTTTCTCGTTTGTACTAAATACAAATCGGGTTCAATTTCGAAATATTTTTTCAAATATTCTCGTGATTCATCATCCAGTTTCCAATTTGCTACTGCAACGCCTCTTTCTCTCATTTCCATGAGTTTTCTCCGTTTTTGTGTAAGCTTGTACTGCGAGTTTTTCATCAGTTGCCTCCTCAATTGAAGTAAGCATATAGCTTTTACATATTTACATTATATCAATTTTTATATATTTTTGTCAATTTTTATATTCCCAATTTTTTCACAATCTTTCACAACTTTAACGATTTTTCCACAAATTATGCTTATAAAATCACTTCACTAATTTTTCATAAATATTGTACTTCAAAAATGACTGACTCATAGTAAATTTATTTGCAACACTTCTATTCATTTCACTTACATAATTTTCAGGTATTTCTACATTTTCTTTTGGCACAAATTCTTTTTTAGAAGAAAAATATGTACCATAATCACTCACCCAACTTCTGTTTGAAAAAATAGCTACTCCTGGGGCATCACTCAAAATATCTTTTCCCATCATAAGTCTAGAATCATATTCTATGCCAAATAAATTAAGTAGTGTTGGTAAAACATCTATCTGACTTCCAACTTTATTTACTTGCACTTGCTCAGCCATCTTGCTATTCCACAAAATAAAATTACTTCTGTTAACTTCAACAACATCATCACGTACATAATTACTTACTTCATTAACTTGGTCAATTGTTAAAGTATATGGGTAATGGTCGCCAACTAGAGCTATTACTGTATCATCTAAAATGCCTTTTTCATCTAGCTTTTTTATAAGAAGTTCTACTGCTCT
>CALXZV010000063.1 GCA_944393335.1 uncultured Clostridia bacterium
TTATATAAAGATATAGATTTAATATAAATTTCAAGCTAAAGGAACAAAAACCTTTAACTAAATAAACTTTAATATTTCATAAAACTCTAATAGCATATAAACTATTAGAGTTTTAATATTGTTAACAAAAAGTGAAACTTCGTTCAAAACAAGCATTTACATAATTTTTAAAAGATGATATAATATACTTAGTTCCAAGCAAAGGAGGTAATGTCAATGTTTAGAGAACATTTTCAAAGTGTTCTCGAACGCTTGAAACGAAGATGGTCGAATGACCGACGTATGGAGTCAATCTTAAGAGAGGGGGAAAATCCACCACGCCCATTAGAGCCTAAAGTGAGAGACTGGTTTGGTCTCTCGAAAGAGGACTATAAATGGATAGGCAAGAATATTACTCCTCAAAAACAGGTGCGAATTTGTGAACGAGAGTTAACAAAAGAAGCCCTGTTGGAAGGATTCCAAAAAACTCGAGATTGGAAAACAGCGAAATTGGCTGTATGGTTAGGGTATAACCAAAATTTTAAAGCAGCCGAATACGAAAGGTATGTTAAAATGTCAAATGGTGAATGGTTCACTTTGACTATTGACTGCCGAATGAAGAAAATTAACTTTGAACCAAATGAAGGTGAAAAGTGGCTCTTCTTCAAAGAAATTGCGTAATTTCCAATAGCACGTTTACCTCGCCTCTGGCAGGCTTCTGCCAGGGGCTTATTTTTGTATATGTGATTTTTTAAAAATAATTGCAAATAAAATGTAAAAAATATATAATAAAGAAAAATTAAAGGAGCAAATTCAAATGACAAAAATCGCTGAAACCCTTGGGGCTGTATATATATATATATATATATCGTAAGATTTAGCAAAATAAACTTATGTAAACGTAGCAAAGCTATGTGTTTTAGGTGAACGTAAAATTCACTTAAGATGCATAGCTTTTTGTGCTTTGTGTCACTAAGGAGTGTCACTATTGACAACAAAATCTTAAAAATATCAAGGAGGATAGTAAGATTATGAAAAAACTAAATAAAAAACAAAAATTAATAGGAAGTGTAGCAATAATACTAGTTGCAGTAATAGTGGCAATAGTAATAACAACGAATATAATAAGTAACAATAACCAAGTTACAAGTGAAGGCTACTTAGCAACAACTGCAAATTCAAGCTCAAATTTAATCGCAGGTTACATTTTATAGTGATGCATATTATACATCACCAACAACAGAAACCGGGATTGATGATTGGAATGCTAAAATAAATTATTATTATTTAAGCACAACTGAAGATGATTATATAGATAAATCTATTTTTGAAATGATTAGTGGTGAATATTTATTAGCAACACGTATTGCAAGAGTAAATGCTGGATATAAATTTGGAATAAATTATATAGGTAGTGGTTCATTTGGAGTAGAGGATGGTATAACAATAGTAGGAGATGAATCAGGTAAAACACTAGAAAATACGATGACAGGCAATATACTCCCAATAGTAGAAATCAAAGGAAAGGTCAAAGTTCTAGAAGGTGATGGAAGTGAAGAACACCCATATAAAATATACATTTAAAAGACTTGTTTTGATATAAAAAAATAAAATTTTTAGAAAAAGGTGCAAAACAAACAGCATCTTTTTTCTTGCAATTAAAACTTTGCTATGCTAGAATAAGCAAAGACGCAGTGAACCTGAAAAAAGTTTATTGATTAATATAGTACTACAAAAAAGTACTTAATAGTATACATAAAGCTTATTAAACATAAATATAAAGGAAAAAAATGAACATAGTACAAACAATTGCAAATGAATTAAATATAAAGAATTATCAAGTAGAAAAAACAATAGAATTAATTGATGGCGGAAATACAATACCATTTATTGCAAGGTATAGAAAAGAAGCAACAGGAGGACTAAGCGACGAAACTTTAAGAAATTTAGATGAAAGATTAAAGTATTTAAGAAACTTAGAGGAAAGAAAGGAAGAAGTTAAAACATCAATTGAAAATCAAGGAAAACTAACAGATGAAATTATAAAAGACTTGGAAAATGCTCAAACTTTAGCAGAAGTTGAAGACATATACAGACCTTACAAGCAAAAGAAAAAGACAAGAGCAACTGTTGCAAAAGCAAATGGATTAGAACCTTTAGCTCAAATTATAAAAGAGCAAAAGGAAACGAGACCAATTGAAGAAATTGCGAAAGAATTTTTAAATGAAAACGTAAAAACAGTAGAAGATGCAATTCAGGGAGCAAAAGATATTATAGCAGAGGAAATTTCTGATGACCCAGAGTTTAGAAAACAAATTAAAAAGATGTATTACAGAGAAGGACTTATTGTTACAAAAAATGCAAAAGGTGAAAATCCTACATACAGCATGTACAATGACTTCAATGAAAAGATATCTACAATACCAAGTCACAGAATTTTGGCAATTAATAGAGGAGAAAAGGAAGGCTTTTTGAAGGTTACTTTAGAAAAGCCAGTAGATAAAATATTGGATTTTATTGAACGTAAAATCATAAAAAAGCCATACTACAAACAAACTACTTTAAAAGAAGAAAATCATAGCAAAGCAGAAACGAAAGAGATAAATAATGAGCAAGCTAAAAAGAAGCAAAATAATGAGCAAGTTAATGGAAATCAAAGCTATGAACAAATTCTTAAAGAAACAATTGAAGATAGTTTTAAAAGATTAATTGAACCTTCAGTAGATAGAGAAATAAGAGCAGATTTAACAGAAAGAGCGGATAAGCAAGCAATAGAAGTGTTTGGAAAAAATGCAAAACAATTATTACTGGGAGCACCACTAAAAGGTCTTACAGTATTAGGATTTGACCCCGCATATAGAACTGGTTGCAAACTAGCTGTAATAGATGAAACTGGCAAAGTTTTAGATACAGGTGTCATTTATCCAACAGAGCCACAAAACGATATTGAAGGCTCTGAAAAAGAACTTATAAAGCTTATTGTAAAGAACAATATTCAGATGATAGCATTAGGTAATGGAACTGCCTCAAGAGAATCTGAAAATTTTGTAGCAAATACTATAAAAAAAGTAAAAGAAACTTTAAACAAAGATGTATATTATACAATTGTTAGTGAAGCGGGAGCATCAGTATATTCAGCATCTAAACTTGCAACAGAAGAATATCCAAATTTAAATGTATCACTTCGAGGTGCAATATCTATTGCAAGAAGACTTCAAGATCCACTTGCTGAATTTGTAAAAATAGATCCTAAAGCAATTGGAATAGGACAATACCAACATGATGTAGACCAAAAGATGTTATCTGAAAGCTTACAAGGAGTTGTAGAGGATGCGGTAAATACAGTTGGCGTTGATGTAAATACTGCAACTCCATCATTACTTTCTTATGTATCAGGAATAAATAAAACAATTGCTAAAAATATTGTAAAATATAGAGATGAGAATGGTTGTATAAAAGAAAGAAAAGAATTATTAAAAGTACCTAAGTTAGGAAAAGTAGCTTATGAACAATGTGCAGGATTTATTAGAGTAATTGGTGGAACAAATCCACTTGAAATAACTGCAGTTCATCCTGAAAGTTATGAAATAGCAGAAAGTTTACTTAAAATAATAGGCTTTACTAAACAAGATTTATTAGATAAAGAAAAATTAAATAAAATAAAAGAAAAATTAAGTATAATAAATATTAAAGACATATCTAATAAATTAAATGTAGGGGAAATGACTCTAGAAGACATTATAAAAGAATTATCTAAACCAGGAAGAGACCCAAGAGAAGATATGCCAAAACCAATATTAAGAAGTGATGTATTAAAGTTTGAAGACTTAAAAGAAGGTATGATTCTAAACGGAACAGTTAGAAATATTACAGATTTTGGGGCTTTTGTAGATGTTGGAGTAAAACATGATGGATTAGTACATATTTCAGAGCTTAGTGACAAATATGTAAAAAAACCTTCAGATGTTGTTTCTATAGGTGATATTGTAAAGGTTAAAGTAATTGGCATTGACAATGAAAGGCAAAAAGTAAAACTTTCTATGCGAAGTTTGTAATTATTTTTTCGTTTTAGGACCGTCCCCAACTGAAAAAAAGTGATTGAAAAATAAAATATACTATGTTAAAATAAATTTGACAATTAAAATATTGTAAAATGCAAGGAGTCACATATGCTATTAACACCAAATTTACAAGTTAATAAAATAACTGATATAACAATTGAAATTCTTAAAGAAAATAAAATACAAGCTATGATACTTGATGTGGATAATACTCTTATTGACTTAAACAGGGAGCCTTTGGAAGGCCTAAAAGAGTGGATAGATGAGATGAAACAAAATGGTATTAAATTTTGCATAGCATCTAATAGTTTAAAAAAAGATAAAATAGAAAAAGTTGCTAAAATGTTAGATATACCATATGTGCATTTTTCGGTAAAACCAACAAAAATTGGACTTAAAAAAGCAAAAAAAATATTAGGTGTGGAAAATAATATGAACATAGCAGAAGTAGGTGACCAACTTTTTACAGATGTTTTAGGAACAAATAGAATGAGGATGTTTTCTATTTTAACAGAGCCATTATGTGAAGAAAAGGTTAAAATAAATAATTTAAAAAGAAAACTAGAAAAAAAGGTTTTAAAATCGCAAAAATTAAAAAATAAAAGTTGATTTGAAACTTTAACATATATAAATTTTAAAGTATGAATATTTTAAAAATAAGTAAAACTTTGAATTTACCAAGGAGGAAACATAATAATGTATATTAATGACATACATATACTATACTATTTTTTTATAGCTTTACTAGGTCTTGCAATTGGTCAATTGTTTGATTGGGTAACAAAAAGATTAAGTGAACATAAACCAATTTTAAATAAAGATTTTTACAAAATATACTTAAAAGATTTTAAATTAAACTTTAAATTCATGTATTTAACAGCGATTATTTATGTGGTTTTATTATATATGTTTGGATGGAAAATGGATTTAGTAAAATATCTAATAATAACACCATTTTTGCTTTCAGCATTTGCAATAGACTACAAAGAACAAATTATACCAAATAGGTTAACTCTAACATTATTTGAGGTAGGGTTGTTATTTGCATTTATAGATGGTGGATTTAGCTTTAGTATGCTTTTAGATAAATTATTGGGTTTAGCAATTGGCGGAGGAATTTTCCTAATTATTACTTTAATAGGAGGCTTAATTGCAGGAAAAGAAGCAATGGGATTTGGCGATGTGAAGCTTATGGGAGCTCTAGGCATAATATTTGGAGCATACAATATTGTAATAATATCAATACTTTCATTTTTATTAGCAGCCATAATAAGCATAATTTTAATAGTTTCTAAAAAGAAAAAATCAAACGAATATATTCCGTTTGGCCCATTTATAGTTATAGCAACATTTATGGTAATGCTTATTCCAGAAAATATTATGCTTTTAGCTCTTTTAAAAATATTTACGCTTGGAATGTACCAAGCTTAGTTATGTCAAATAGAATGAAACTTTTTGGCACAACTTGTATTTTTAAAAGCCAAAGCAATATGTCTATTTTTCATTCTCAAGCTGGAGCAAGCAGCAATCCACGCCGAGAATGTGAAAATAGATATATTGTTTGGCGTGTAAGTTTAGTTATAATTATGCAAAAAAGTAACATTCAATTTGAGAAAGGAGTACCATATGAATTATAAAATTAGATGTATTAGAGAAAAAATGAAATTATTAAATGTTCAAGGACTAATAATTTCAAACCCAGAAAATATTAGGTACATATTAGGTATTCCAGTTGAAGGAACAATTTTAATTACGGATAAAGAAAATATTTTTATAACAGATGCTAGATACATTGAAGAAGTTAATAATTTTTTAACAATTAATGATGAGTTTATTATTTATGACAATAAAGATGTGTCAGAAATAGATAACCAAACTTTTTTTGAAGACTGCGAAAATGTGGGATTTGAAGAGAATTATGTCACATATGCAGAATATGAAAATATTGTAAGAAAATATAGGATTAGAAATATTGAAGAGACTGATAAAATTATTGAAAAAGAGAGAATGGTAAAAGATGAAAAAGAAATATCTTATATAGAAAAAGCATGTGAAATTACAGATAAATGCTTTGATCATCTTTTAAATTACATAAAAATAGGCATGACGGAAAGGCAAGTGGCATTTGAAATAGAGAAATTCTTTCTAGATAACGGAGCAGATGGACTAGCTTTTGAAACAATTGTTGCATCTGGTGAAAATTCTTCTAAACCTCATGCAATACCTTCAGACAAAATCATTCGCTTTGGAGATCCAATTACAATAGACTTTGGCGCAAAATATAAAGGTTACTGCGCAGATATGACTAGAACCATATTTGCAGGGGAAGTTAGTGAAGAGCTAAAAAAATTGTATAATTATATTTTAAAAACACAAATAAGAGCAACAAAAGACATTAAAGAAGGCGTAAGCTGCAAAATGGTTGCTAGAAGTGTAGAAAATGATTTTTATTTATACAATTATACATTAATACATGCATTAGGACATGGCGTTGGACTAAATGTTCATGAACTACCTATAATAAGTCACAATTCTCAAATAAATTTGAAAGAAAACATGGTCATTACAAATGAGCCTGGAATCTATTTGCCAGGTAGATATGGTATACGAATTGAAGATACTATTAGAGTTGGAAAACTTGAATCTGAAGTCTTAACTAAATCAAGTAAAGAAATTTTAGTTGTTGATGCAAAATAAATTGTGGATTGTCAAAAGGGACGGTTCTATTTGACAATCATAAAATATCTATTTAAGCCAAACAATATATCTATTTTCACATTCTCGGCGCGGGTCGCTGCTTGCTCCAGCTTGAGAATGAAAAATAGACATATTGCTTTGGCTTTTAAATAAAAGAAGAGTATGTGTCAAATAGAACCGTCCCATTTGACACAATTGACAAAAAATTTTACACAATATTCACAAAACTTCTAAATTATACAATTTTTTCTACTTTTGGTTAAAAATAATACAAATTTTTTTTTCTAATCTATTGAAAATAATTAAAATTATTGTTATGATTAATTCGGTCTATTTTACGACAAAATTTTAGTTGCAAATTTTACATTCTAAATACGCATAAAATACAATGCAATCCATTAAGGCAAGCAGAAAGGAATATAATTAAAAATGATAGAATTTAGAAATGTTAGCAAAAAGTATGACACAGGAACAGAAGCAATTCATAACATTAGTTTTAAAATAAATAAAGGCGAATTCGCTTTTTTGGTTGGTAGTTCAGGCTCTGGAAAATCAACAATTATCAAATTAATATTAAAAGAGGAAGAACCTACATCAGGTAATATAATCATAAATGGAAAAGATACAACATTTTTAAAACCAAGTAGAGTTCCTTTTTTAAGAAGGAGTATGGGAATAGTTTTTCAAGACTTTAGATTACTTCCAGATAAAACAGTTTATGAAAATGTTGCATTTGCAATGTATGTAGTTAGAGCAACTCCAAAGCACATTAGAAGACAAGTACCTATGGTACTTTCACTTGTAGGTCTTGCTAATAAGGCAAAGGTTTACCCAAATGAACTTTCAGGTGGTGAGCAACAAAGAGTAGCTTTAGCTAGAGCAATTGTAAACAATCCATCAATGCTTATTGCGGATGAGCCTACTGGAAACCTAGATCCAAACACAGCATGGGACATTATGGAATTACTAAATGATATAAATTTAAGAGGCACCACAGTAGTTGTAGCAACTCATGCTAAAGATATTGTTGATAAAATGAACAAAAGGGTTATAAGAATTGACCAAGGAAATATTGTAAGAGACGAAAAAGGTGGATATGATGAGGTTTAATGTATTTAGTTATTTAATAAAAGAAGGATTTAAAAGCACCTTCAA
>CALXZV010000064.1 GCA_944393335.1 uncultured Clostridia bacterium
GAAAACTCAATGGAAAAAATGAGAAAATTAGTTGGACTAGCACCAGAAGAATATAGAATAAAGAAAACAAAATCAATATGGGGTAGCTGCTCATCAAATAGAAAAATAACAATAAACCAAAACTTAATGATGTATAGCAGAAAAGCCATAGATTATGTAGTGTTACATGAAATTTGCCACTTAAAATATATGAACCATTCAAAAAAATTCTGGGCAATGGTTGAAAAATATATGCCAGATTATAAAGAGGCAGAAAAAGAGTTGAAAAAATAAAATATAATGGTAGAATTATTTAAATGAATATGATATACTAATAAAGAGTAAAAGAGGTATTTATGGAGATATTAAGTATTGAAACAATAAAGTCATTAGTTAAAATGGGAAAACTAAGATGGACTAATCATATAATGATTAGATTATTGCAAAGGAATATTTCACAAAGTGATATTGAAAATACACTTTTAAATGGAGAAATTATAGAAGAGTACGAAGATGATTATCCATATCCGAGCTGTTTAGTTTTTGGAAGAAATTTATATAATGAAGTTATACATGTAGTATGTGGTTCAAATGGAGAAGAATTGTGGATTATTACTGCATATTATCCAGATAGAACAGAATGGGAAAAAGATCTAAAAACTAGAAGGGAGAAAAAGTAAAATTATGAAATGCTTTATGTGTAAAGGGGAATTAGAAAATAAAAAAACCACTTTTATGGTTGAATTAGATAATTGTATCATCATTATTAAGAATGTACCATCTCAGGTTTGCAAGCAATGTGGAGAGGTATCTTATAGTAATGAGGTGGCAAAACAATTAGAAAAGTTAGTGAATTCTGTAAGAAATGCTATTACAGAAATAACAGTAATAAATTATACTGAAAAAGTTGCTTAATAATTTGCTACAATATATGAAAATACAAAGACTTTGCTTATAATTAATGGTTTAGCTTTGTGTCTATAATAGCTTTATAAAAGATAAAAATGGATGAGCTGTTAAATTTAAGCTCATCTATCTTTAACTTCAATAGTTATATGATTTGCATCATCATTTCTAATAGCAATAATATTGCCTCTAAACTCGTATGCTCTAGGGTCACCAAAAGGACTAGAAAAAATAGGACAGATGACGGTATTTTCTAGTAGCCCTAAATCATATAGTCTTCTAGTTATTCTATCATCACAAGAAATAGATTTCACAATACCTTTTTTGTTCAATTCTAAATTATTTAAAGTTGTAAACATAACATTACCTCTATATATTTATTTTATGCTATGATTGACATATAAGTTATTATGAATTAAAATGTGAATGAAAAAAGATGAGGAGGAACAAACATGGAAAAATTAAGAGGATTTGAAATAGCAAAAGGATGGGAAGATAAAAATATAAATCTACCAAAAAGATCAACAAAATATGCAGCAGGTTATGATGTTGAAGCTGCAGAAGATACAATAATACCAGCTTTTAAACCGGGAGTAAAACCAACATTAATACCAACAGGACTAAAAGCATATATGCAAGATGATGAAATGCTTTGCTTATATAATAGAAGTTCAAACCCAAAGAAAAAAGGGCTAGTTCTTGCTAATAGTGTAGGAATAGTAGATAAAGATTATTATGGAAATGCAGATAATGATGGGCATATAATGTATGCTATGTGGAATTTCAAAGATGAAGATATAAAAGTAGAAAAAGGTGAAAGAATTGGACAAGCCATATTCCAAAAATATCTTATAGCAGATAACGATAATGCAGACGCTGAAAGAACAGGTGGATTTGGTTCAACAGATAAAAAATAACAAATAAAATATTGTAATATAAAAAGCATTAATAGGAAATAATAAAGAAAAGCAAAAAGTGAGAGATATAAGTAAAAAAAGAGAAAATCACTTTTGAAAAAAACATTAAGTTAATTAAAAAATTATTAATAAAGGTGGAGAGAATGTTGAAAACTATTATTTATAATGCCAATATAATTACAATGAGTAAAAAAGATGAAATTATATCAAAGCCATTAGAAGTTAAAACAAAAAGTAGTTTAATAGATTGTACAACGCAGTCTAATAATACAATAAATAGTAGCAAAATAAAAAAAGTAAAATATCATCAAGCGCTATGCTATGAAAATGGAATAATACAAAAAGTAGGAACAAACGAAGAAATATTAAAATTAAAAGAAGAAGATACAAAAGTAATAAACATGGAAGGAAAAACAATCCTTCCTAGTTTTATTGATTCACATAGTCATTTTTCAGCTGTAGCAAATTCTTTTTTAGAAGTAGACTTAAATGAGTGTACATCATTTGAAGAGATAAAAAACAAAATTTTAGAATATAAAGCAAAAAATAACATAGCAGACGATGAATGGATTATTGCAAATGGTTATGATAACAATATTTTGAAAGAACAGAGGCATCCAGATATAAACTTTTTAGACACTTTAAATATAAACAATCCGGTTGTTCTAAAACATAAATCAGGACATATGGGCGTGTTTAATAAAAAAGCACTGGAAATGTTAAATATAAAAGAAAATACTCCTTCTCCAGAAGGTGGAAAAATAGAAATTAAAGATGGAAAGCTAACAGGCTATTTAGAAGAAACTGCATTTGTAAATTATCAAAAACAAGTACCTATGCCAAGTATGGACAAATTACTTAAAGCTTATGAAAAAGCACAAGATGAATATTTATCTTATGGCATAACAACTTTGCAAGAAGGATATATGTCAAAGGAATTATTAAATATTTACAAAGAATTAATTAAACAAAACAAATTAAAATTAGATGTTGTTGGCTATCCAGATTATGATAGTATTAAAGAATATGCTCATACTTTTCCAAACTCATATAAAAAGTACAACAATCATTTCAAAATTCAAGGAATAAAAATGATTCTTGATGGGTCGCCACAAGGAAGAACCGCTTGGATGAAAGAACCATACGAATCTGAAAAACAGAATACAATTGAAAATAAAGAAGATTACAAAGGTTATCCTGCAATGAAATATGATGATATAGTAAAAAACATAGAGTATGCAAAAGAAAATGATTTGCAAATACTAGCTCATTGCAATGGAGATGCAGTAGCTGAAGAATATATAAAAGCATTGCAAGAATGCGAAGAAAATGGACCAAGCTATCAAAAACAAGAAAACATACAAATGCAAGAATATGAGCAACAAGAAAAGAAATTAAACAATAGCAATGTGCAAAAAATCAAAGATTTAAGACCGGTTATAATTCATGCACAACTTATTTCAAAAGAAGATTTACTTAAAGCAAAAGCAATAGGGGCAATTCCATCATTTTTCGTGGCACATGTTTATTACTGGGGAGATGTGCATTTAAAAAACTTTGGAATCAAAAGAGCAAGTAGAATAAGTCCAGTAAAAGAAGCGGTAGATAATAACATGATTTTTACACTTCATCAAGATTCACCAATAATAAGGCCTAATATGTTAGAAACAATTTGGTGTGCAGTAAAAAGACAAACTAAAAGCGGAAAAATATTGGGAAAAGACGAAAGAATATCTGTGTATGATGCGCTAAAAGGTGTTACAATAAATGCAGCTTATAGTTATTTTGAAGAAGAAAAAAAGGGAAGCATTGAAGAAGGCAAAAAAGCGCAGTTTGTTGTTTTGGATAAAAATATATTAGAAGTTCCAGTAGATGAAATACCTAGTATAAAAATTATAGAAACAATATACTAAAGAACTATAAACATTTTAAATGAACGCATTGCACACAATTTTACATTCGTAAAATTGGCGCGCGAACAAAGACGCGGGCGAAGAGGATTTAGAATAAGCGAAAAATTTAAGAAAGCCCGCTTTTGTTCACCAAAAAATCGCGCCCTAGTATAATTAAAATCAAATATTTTGCTTATTTTTTCATTGCCTAATTTGGGGCTAGTAACAGCAAAACTCAATCCTCATATAATAATATTAGGAGGAGTTTTTATGTTACTAAATATAGCAAGAGCTGAAATAAGAGGTGGAAAAAAATATCCTAGAATTAGAGGAACTGTAACTTTTAGACAAACTGGAAAAGGTGTGCTAATAACTGCAAAAATATATAATTTACCAACAACAATAGGTAAATGTAATAAAAGAATATTTGGATTTCACATACACGAAGGAAGTTCTTGTACGGGAAACAAAAATGATGAATTTGCAAATACACTAGCACATTACAATCCGGGAAACTGCAATCATCCTCATCACGCAGGAGACTTACCACCATTATTTGAAAATAAAGGTTATGCATATATGAATGTTTTAACAGATAGATTTACCTTGAAAGAAGTAATAGGTAAGGCTGTGGTAATTCATAGTATGCCAGATGATTTTACAAGCCAGCCTTCTGGAAATTCAGGAGAAAAAATAGCTTGCGGTATTATAAAATAAAATAAAGCACTTGACATATTATGGCAAAAATGCTAATATGTTAAGTGTTATTTATTGCATAGGAAAATCAAACTTTTCCTATAAAATAAAAATATTACATACATAATTTAATATCTCTAATATTTTAAAATGCAAAAAGAGAGAATTAATTTCTAATATTTTAAAGTAAAGGAAAAACTATGATTTATTTATATTATTTAATACTATTTATTTCAATATTTTATATAGTAAAAAGAATTATATCAAAAATTATTGCGAATAAAATAAAGAATATTATAAAAGAGATATAGTCTGCAATAAAATTTTCATTAATTATTTATGATAAGTTTCATTATTATTAATTTTAAAAGCTCTGTATATTTGTTCAAGCAAAAATACTCTTATCAATTGATGTGGAAAAGTCATTTTTGAAAAACAAATTGATTCTTTACATTTATTTCTAACTTTATCATTAAACCCTAGTGATCCTCCAATAACAAAATTAATTGTACTATTAATTTGCTGAATATTGTTTAGCTTATTTGCAAACTCAGGAGAAGATAATTCTTTACCCTTTAAATCTAAGCAAATATTATAGCAATCACTAGAAAGATGAGAAATAATATCATCACTTTCCACATTTATAACTTGAGCCTCAAGACCAGAATTTGCTTTATCCGGTATTTTTTTATCAGGCAATTCTGTAAAACTTAAATTGCAATATCTAGAAAGCCTTTTGCTATATTCATTTATAGCGTCTTTTAAATATTGCTCCTTTATTTTTCCAACACAAACTATATTAATATGGACCATAAAACCTCCTTACTCCGCTCGCTAAAAGCTCTAAAACATATATTGTAGCTTCAAAAACAGACATTAAACTGTGAATAGTAACATTTTTATTATACCATAAAAATAAAAATCCTTCAAACCACTTGACAAATGAGCAAAAATGGTGTAAAGTATATATGTTTTACACGTGCTTTGAAAAATTAAAAAATCAAAGTATATATTTTAATAAAGCTCATACGCAAAAACATTACAGTGTAAAATTGAAAGGAATATTATGGATAAACATATACAAATAAGTATGCTATGTCAAATTTATGGCAAATTATTAACAAAAAAGCAATACAGTGCTTTAATTGACTACTATAATAATGATTTGTCTTTGGCTGAAATAGCAGAAATCCATCATATATCTAGGCAAGGCGTAAGAGACTTATTATTGAAAGGAGAAAACAAACTCTTCGAATATGAAGAAAAGTTAGGCATCATGAAAAAAATACAAAAACAAGAAAAACAAATTCAAACAATATTATCACAACTAAGTGAAATACAAGACAATTCATCAGACAAAAAAATTGAAAAAATATTAAACGAAGTGCAAAAAGAATTAAGCGTTTTAGTTTAAACAAAATGGTTTTAACATAAATTTTTATGAATTTTAACATAAATTTATAAAAAGTTTATGCTTAAAAAATTAAAATATTTTTTCAAAAAGGAGGATTTAAGTAATGGCTTTTGAAGGTTTATCAGAAAAGCTACAAGCTTTCACAAAAAAGCTTAGGGGAAAAGCTAGAATAACAGAATCAGAGTTAAATGAAATGCTACGTGAAGTTAAGCTCGCATTACTAGAAGCGGATGTTAACTATAAGGTAGTAAAAGAATTCATTAACTCAATTCATGATAAAGCCTTAGGCCAAGATGTACTTAAATCTTTAACTCCAGGTCAACAAGTTGTAAAAATAGTAAAAGATGAGTTAGTAGACCTTTTAGGTGGCACAGATAGTAAAATAGCTTTTTCACCAAATCCACCAACAGTCATAATGTTAGTTGGTCTTCAAGGTTCTGGTAAAACTACCACAGCAGGTAAACTTGCAAATCTTTTACGTAAGCAAGGCAAAAAGCCACTTCTTGTTGCTTGTGACGTATACAGGCCAGCTGCTATAAAGCAACTTCAAGTTGTAGGAGGAGAGCTAGGAATTCCTGTTTATGCAAATGAGTCAGAAAAAAATGTGGTAAAAATAGCAAAACAAGCTAAAGAAATAGCTATAAGCAAGCTAAATGATGTGGTCATACTAGATACAGCAGGTAGACTTCAAATAGATGAAACATTAATGCAAGAGCTAAAAGACATTAAATCAAATGTTAAGCCACATGAAATTTTACTTGTTGTTGATTCAATGACAGGTCAAGAGGCTGTAAATGTAGCTAGCAAGTTCAATGAAGACTTAGGCATAGATGGAGTTATACTAACCAAACTTGATGGTGATGCACGTGGTGGTGCAGCAATATCTGTTAAAAAAGTTACAGGTAAACCAATCAAATATGTAGGAACTGGTGAAAAATTAAATGAAATTGAAGAATTTCATCCAGACAGAATGGCATCAAGAATACTTGGCATGGGTGACGTACTTTCAATAATTGAGCAGGCAGAAGAAGCATTTGACAGAGAAGAAGCAGAAAAACTAGAAAAGAAATTAAGAAAAAACAAGGACTTAGATTTAAACGACTACTTAGCTCAATTAAAACAAGTCAAAAAAATGGGCTCATTTTCATCAATACTTAAAATGATACCTGGCATGAACAAGCTAAATGTCAATGTTGACGACAAAGAATTTACAAGAATAGAAGCCATAATTAGTTCAATGACAAATGAAGAAAGAGAAAATCCAAAACTACTTAATGCATCAAGAAGACTTAGGATTGCAAAAGGTAGTGGTACTCAGGTTCAAGACATAAACAAATTTATGAAGTCGTTTGAATTAACACAAAGCATGATGAAAAAAATGAAAAATGGCTCATTAGACCCAAGAATGAAAAAAATGATGAAGGGCTTAAATTTAGACAAAATGTCTGAAGAAGAACTACAAGAACTTGAAAATAAACTCAAATAGACTTATATATTCTAAAATATAAAAAATATAGAAGAATATATTGAAACATAACCAATTAGATATTAAGTTTTTAACTTTATATAAATATATTTTGCTAATTATTCAAGCACAATTTGCTTTGGCGAATTTGTTTAAATAATTAGCTCAAACTCTAGGAGGTGATACTATGGTAAAAATAAGATTACAAAGAGTAGGAGCAAAAAAAGCACCTTTCTATCACATTGTTGTAGCTGATTCAAGAGTTGCAAGAGATGGAAAAATAATCGAACAAATAGGAACATATGACCCAATGACAAAACCATCTACAATAGTTCTTGATAAAGAAAAAACAGAAAAATGGATAAAAAACGGAGCAAAACCTACAGATACAGTAAAAGCACTAATTGCTAAAGCAAAATAATTAGTTATAAGAAGATTGAAAGGATAATTAGATGGAAGAAGTATTAAAAACAATAATAGATAATCTAATTGAAAATAAAAAAGCAATTTCAATA
>CALXZV010000065.1 GCA_944393335.1 uncultured Clostridia bacterium
TATTAAACAAATTAAATTAAGACATTTTCACTTACGAACGAGTTAAAAAATTGAGACATTTTCATTTACGAGTCACATTGCGTGTCATTTTTCATTTTTTATTTATACAATTTTACACTATTATATAATTGACTATATTAAAAATATTATATAATAATTATTATACGATAAAAAGCGTAAAGGTCCAAATTTTGAAGATAATAGTGGAAGATAAGTAAAAAAATACAATAACAATTGCTATTTATAAAATTAATGTATATAATTAAGTAACAAATAAAAAAATAATTGAGCTTATCAAAAGCGAATTTTTAAATATAAATACAACAGGAGAGTATTTTATGTTACAAATAAAAAATGTTTATAAAGAGTACAAAACAGGCAATTTGGTGCAAAAAGCATTGGATAATGTTAGCCTAAATTTAAGAGATAGTGAGTTTGTGGCTATACTTGGACCAAGTGGCTCTGGAAAAACTACTCTTTTAAATATTGTTGGCGGTTTAGACAGGTATGATAAAGGTGATTTAATTATCAATGGAATTTCAACTAAAAAATATAAAGATAGAGATTGGGATTCTTATCGTAATCATACCATTGGCTTTGTTTTTCAAAGCTATAATTTAATTCCACATCAAACAGTTCTAGCAAATGTAGAACTTGCTTTAACTATTTCAGGAGTTTCTAGAAAAAAGCGTAAAGAAATGGCGATTAAGGCTTTAAAGGAAGTTGGACTTGGAGAGCATTTGCACAAAAAGCCTAATCAATTATCCGGTGGTCAAATGCAAAGGGTAGCAATTGCAAGGGCTTTGGTTAACAACCCAGATATAGTTCTTGCAGATGAGCCAACTGGCGCACTAGATAGTGAAACAAGTATACAAGTTATGGAACTTTTGAAAAAGGTTGCAAAAGACCGTTTGGTTGTAATGGTTACTCATAACCCAGAACTTGCTGAAGATTATGCAACACGTATTGTAAATATTAAAGATGGTAGAATACTTTCAGATACAAATCCTTACGTAATTGATGAAAAAAATATAGAAAAACCTATACACAAAAAGATGGGCAAAACATCAATGTCTTTTTTGACCTCACTATCTTTAAGTTTTAATAATTTAAAAACTAAAAAAGGAAGAACTATTTTAACATCTTTTGCTGGTTCTATAGGAATTATTGGTATTGCATTAATACTTTCTTTATCTAATGGTGTGAACACATATATTCAGTCAGTAGAAGAAGACACTTTATCTGAGTATCCTTTACAAATTAGGAGTTCAGGAGTGGATGTATCATCTCTTCTTATGGGAGCTAACAGCGATGGAGAAAATCCAAGTAATACAGGTGATATTTCCATAAATAAAATATTATCAAGTATGTTTTCAACCATTGGCTCTAATGATTTAGTATCATTAAAACAATATATAGAAAGTGATGATTGTCCTATTAATGAATATGCAAAAGATGTAGAATATACTTATAATGTTACTCCTAAAATTTATAGTGCAGATACCGAAAATTTAAGACAGCTTAATCCAGATGTCACATTTTCAAGTTTAGGTATTGGCTCAGGAGCTTCATCTAATAGCATTATATCTAGCATGATGAGTACAGACGTGTTTTTTCAAATGCCTCAAGATGAAGATTTATATATAAATCAATATGATGTTAAAGCAGGCAGATGGCCTAGCAACTATAATGAGTGTGTATTAGTTCTAACTTCACGAGGTGGCATGAGTGACTTTTTATTATACACTTTAGGTTTAAGAAGTTTTGATGAACTAGATAGTTTTGTAAATGAATTTTCAAATGGCCAGGATGTAGATACGCCTGATGATTTCGGCACGTATTATTATGATGAAATATTAGGAAAAACATTTAAACTTGTAAATAACGCAGATTGCTATGAATATGATGAAGAATATAATTTATGGAGAGATAAAACAGATAATACTGACTTTATGAAAAATGTTGTTAGCAATGGTGAAGATTTAAAAATTGTTGGCATTGTTCAGCCTAAAGAAAGTGCATCAAGTACTATGTTATCAACTGGAATTTGTTATCCCGCTTCTTTAGTAAATCATGTTATAGAAAATGCTAAAAACAGTAAGATTGTCCAAGACCAACTTGCTAATCCTGAAGTTAATGTTTTTACTGGCAAAAGATTTGATGATGTAAGCAATGATAGCTCTTTTGACATGAATTCTTTAGTAGAAGTAGACACCAATGCAATCAAATCAGCTTTTAAAATAGACCAATCTAAAATAAAAGTAGATTTTGGAGATTTAAATAATGCTTTATCTCAAAATTCATTACCTACATTAGACATAAATGACATAATTTCTAATATAAATTTTTCTGTTAAAGGTGATGATATTCAAAAATTGCTAAGTGATTTGCTAAATGGATATCAATCATATATACAAGAAAATAAAGAAGGCAATTGGTCGGAAGTTGCAAAGCAGCTTTCAGAATATTTACAATCAAAAGAAGTAAGTGAACTAATAAATAACAAAATTAAAGAAATTTTTAAAGAAAACGGCAGCATATCTCTTACACAAGAGCAATTGCAAGAAATATTAACTGAAGTTTTAAAAGGTTATGAAAAATATGTAGAAGATAATGATTTAATAACAGTTGATGAACTAAATTCAGCACTTTTAGATTATCTTTCTTCAGATGATGCCAAAAATATTATTGTTAATAATTTAACAAATTTGATACAAACGCAAAATATAGATAAGCAAATATCTTCAATTATGGAAGGCTATATGCAAACTGCAATGAGTTCTTTAAGCAAAAGCTTGCAAAAAGAAATGGAGTCAAGCATAAGTGAATTAAGTAGTTCTATAATGAATGCCATAAGTATTGATACAAATGCTTTTTCAAATGCATTTAAAATGAAAATGAATGAAGAGGAATTATCTGAATTATTCCGTTCACTTATGAGTAAAGAAAGTGTAACTTATGAGAGCAATTTAAAAGACTTGAATTATGCAGATTTGGATGAACCAAGTGGAATAAATATTTATCCTAAAGATTTTGAAGGAAATAAGGCAATCACAAATTTATTAAATGAATATAACAATAAAATGAAAGAAGAAGGGAATGAAGATAAAGTTATTTCCTTTACAGATATGGTAGGAACATTGATGAGTTCTGTAACAACTATAGTAAATACAATAAGCTATGTTTTAATTGCTTTTGTTGCAATATCATTAATAGTTTCTTCAATAATGATAGGAGTTATAACTTATATTAGTGTACTTGAACGTAGAAAAGAAATCGGCATTTTAAGAGCAATGGGAGCATCTAAGCAAAATGTATCACAAGTATTTAATGCAGAAACAATTATTATTGGTGCTTTAGCAGGAATCATTGGAGTAGGTATTACATTATTACTAATTATTCCAATTAATAAAATTATATCAATTCTTGCAAATGGTGCAGACGTTAAAGCAATATTGCCAGTTAATGCAGCAATTATTCTAATAGTATTAAGCATAATCTTAACTTTAATTGGAGGAATTATACCATCAAGAAAGGCTGCAAAAGAAGACCCAGTTTTAGCATTAAGAAGCGAGTAGAAGATGTGTTGACTTATTTTTAGTAATATAGTAGAATAGGTTCGATGTTTATTTTAGGAGGATAATTTAAAAGAAAAAACTTTCATAATTATGCCTCTTTAAACGAAGAGAGAAAGGAATGAAATTTATATGTATAACTTTTTAAAAGGAATAATAGTAGGAATTGGAGGAATAGCTCCTGGACTAAGTGGAAGCGTATTACTTGTAATTTTAGGACTATATCAAAAAACAATAAAAGCAATAGGAACACTTTTCAAAAACTTTAAAGAAAATGTAAAATTTTTATTTCCACTTGTTTGTGGCTTTGGTGTTGGAGTAATATTATTTAGTAAAGTAGTAGATTTCTTATTAGGAAACTTTGAAATGTATACCAGATATGCTTTCTTGGGATTAGTATTAGGAACAATACCACTATTTTATAAAGAAGTTAAAAAAGAAGGTTTTAGCAAAAAGTATTATATATTAATGCTTATTGGAGCCATTGTAGGATTTGCATTATTTTCATTTAACAAAGGTTTATTCCCAACAATAACAGATCCTAATCTACTTCAATCTGTTTTGCTAGGTGTTGCAGTTGCAGGATCTTCAATAGTACCTGGTGTAGATAGTGCAGTAATATTATCTTCTTTAGGACTATATGAACTATATGTTAGCTCAATAGCAAATCTTAACTTTACAGTATTAATACCAGCAGCATTTGGACTTGTAATAGGTGTACTTGTAATATCTTTCTTAATGAATATATTATTAAAAAAATTCTACACTGGAACATTTTCTATTATATTTGGTTTATTTATTTCAATTATTCCAAATGTATTAAATGAAAGCTGCGCACTTGGACTAAATGCTAATTCAGTTATTTCAATTATAATAATGATAATTGGATTTGGTGTATCATTCTTCTTAGGTGATATAAAAGGAAATGTTGAGAAAATTAAAAGAATATTTAAAAAAGTTAAAAGAATAGAAGATTCAAGTAATGAAAGTTCAAAAAATTAAAAGAATAATTTAAGTATAGGAACGCTAAATATGAGGTGTTCCTATTTTTGTGTGAAAAGATTTGACTTTTAGCCTATTATGCTATAAAATTTGACTAAATAAATATAAAGGAGAGCCTTATGAAAGGAATTGGAATAGGAGAGAGCGATTTTAAAAGTTTGATAATAAAAGATAATTATTATATAGACAAAACTTTATACATAAAAGATATAATAGATAATCAAAGTAAAGTAATTTTGGTGACCAGACCAAGGCGATTTGGAAAAACCTTGAATATGAGTATGCTAAAATATTATTTTGATATAAAGCAAAAAGATAATATAACATTATTTAAAAATTTAAAAATAATGGCACAAGATGAATACTATACATCTAAGCTTGGAGCATATCCTGTAATATATGTATCATTAAAAGATGCTGGGTTAATGAACTATGATTATATGATAATGCAAATGAAAACTATAATGATGGATATGTTTTATGAACATAAATATATTTTAGAAAGTAACAAAATTCCTGAAGGCGATAAAAAAAGATTTAATAGAATATTAAATGCAAAAGCTACAGATATAGACTTGATTAATAGTTTGAAAACATTATCAAAAATGTTATATCTATATTATAATAAACCTGCAATTCTTTTAATAGATGAGTATGATGTACCAATACAATCTGCATATGTTGAAGGATATTATGAAAATGCAATGAAGTTTTTAAAATCTTTTTATAATACAACTTTTAAAGACAATCCTTATTTAGAAAAAACAGTTTTAACAGGTGTTTCAAGAGTGGCCAAGGAGAGTATTTTTAGTGGAGCAAATAATTTTGTTGTTTATACAGTTTTAGACAACGAATTTGCCAATGATTTTGGTATAACAGAAGAAGAAATGGATAAGGTTATAAAAGATTTTGACATAGAAGATAAAAAAAATCAAATTAAAGAATGGTATGATGGATATAAAATAGGCAATGTGGAAGGCATATATAATCCTTGGAGTATTTTAAATTATTTGAGCAGAAGAGAACTAATTCCATATTGGGTAAACACAAGTTCAAATGATTTAATAAAAATGACATTAAAAAATTCTACTACGGTAAAGGAAAAAATTGAAAGATTATTAAATGATGAAGCGGTAGAAGTACAAATTAATCTTGAAACAATAATCGTAGGAATAGAAGATAAGGAAGAAAATATTTGGGGACTAATGCTTCAAACAGGATATTTAAAAGTTGTTGAAACAGTAAATATATCTGAAGGAATTTACAAAGTAAAAATACCAAACTACGAGATAAAAGAACTTTTTAAAGGAATAGTAAGAGATTGGTTTAGAAATAAAGTAATTGGAAATGATTTGACCTCAATATTAAAAGATTTGATAGAGCTTAATTTAAAGGAATATGAAAAGAAATTTAAAGTTTTAGTAAATGAAATGTTTAGCTACATGGATGTAGGAAAAAATACAGCTGAGAATTTTTATCACGCTTTTGTATTAGGAATGTTAGTTGGACTAAAAGATACTTACTATGTTAATTCAAATAGAGAGTCTGGCTTTGGTAGATATGACATTATGCTAGAACCAAAAGTTAAAAATGGAAATTGCTTTATAATGGAATTTAAAGTAATGGAAAATATGGAAGAAAAAACTATTGAAGATACATTAGAAAATGCTAAAAAGCAAATCGAAGATAGAGGGTATGAGTCTAACTTAAGAGAACGAGGATTTACTAATATAATTAAAATGGTTTATGCTTTTAATGGAAAAGACGTTGAGATGAGAGTGTATTAATTGTAGGAGGTATATAGTGGCTGGTTATATTATTCATATATCAGTTGGAGAAGAATATATAAGGTTACATCCAAATGAAATAAAAAATCATGAGGAGTTCATTAGTGGGATAATTTATCCGGATAGTGTAGCAGATAAATCACTAACTCACTGCGGACCTAAAAGTAGCAAAGTAAATTTAAGTAATTTTTTTAAGGATAAAGATATTGATACTGATTTTAATAAAGGGTATTTTCTACATTTAGTTACTGACTATTTATTTTATAATAAATTTTTAAAAGTATTTTCAAAAAACATATATAATGATTATGATATTCTAAACAGAGAATTAGAAAAAATTTTTAATGTAAATGTTCCAAATGAAATTAAGGACAAAGTGTTATATAAATCGGGACAGACTCAAATATTAAACTTAGATGAAACTATAGATTTTATAAAGAAAGTAGCAAGTTATAAATTGGAAGATATTAAAAAAGAAGTATTGAATGGAAATGAAAATTGGCTAAAAATCCGAGAATTAATCAAAAATTGAAAGAATTGCAAAAAGCTTAAACATTATTGAAGGAGCAGACTTTTACATAAAAAAGTTAAGGCAAGAATAGAGATGCTAAAGATTTAATAAGAGTTCATAATTGGCAAGAGATATACGAATATATATCAAACTATTAAAATTAACAAATTAAAAAATAGGAGGGCTATATGAAACTTACAAGTAATGATGCTTTAAATATGCTAGAAGAAATAAGAAAAGAAGTAGAAAATGACCATTGGATAGACCATTCTATTTGTGTAGGAAACACAGCAGGAAAAATAGCTGAAAGTTTGAAACTTGATGTAGATTTTGCTAAAACTTTAGGTTATATTCATGATATAGGTAAAAAGATAAATGGTCCTAAAAATCACAGTGTTAATGGTTACTATTATATCAAAGAATTGGGATATGATGATGATTATGCAAATATTTGTCTAACACATTCATTTTTAAATAATGATGTTAATTGTGTTGCAGGTGGAATACCTGAAGATATACCTTTTAGAACTAAATTCATAAAAGAGCATGAATATACAATTTATGAAAAGATAATTAATTTATGTGATTTAATGTGTACTGATAAAGTAATGACAGTAGACAAGAGATTGATTGATTTGATTATAAGAAAGGGTGCTCATGAAAATACACAATATCATGTAAAAGAAACATATAAGTTAAAAGAATATTTTGACAGTAAATTAGGATTTAATGTTTATGATTTGTTCCCAGAAATAAAGGATAATTTGTAATAAAGAGGTTTAATAAAATGGATAAAAAATATAAAGTAATAACTCTATGTGGT
>CALXZV010000066.1 GCA_944393335.1 uncultured Clostridia bacterium
ACCATTCTTACTTCTGCTTGAACAAATTCTAAACCATTATTTTCTAATGCTTCTCTAACTTTTGAAAAGTCTTTTGGGTCTGTGGTGATTTCATAGCATTCATCATCTGCTGTAAAATCTTCAGCTCCACTATCTAGTGCAAGCATCATCATATCGTCTTCTGACATGTCTGTTGTAGTTCTATCTATAACGATTACACCTTTTTTATTAAACATATATGATACGCATCCTGTTGTACCTAAGTTTCCGCCAGCTTTATCAAAGATGTGTCTTACATCTGCTGCTGTTCTATTTTTGTTATCTGTACTAGCTTCTACTATTACAGCAACACCATTTATACCATATCCTTCATATGTAATCTCTTCGTAGTTTTTGTTGCTTCCTTCTCCAGATGCTTTTTTGATTGCATTGTTTATTGTATCATTTGGCATATTATTTGATTTACATTTTGCTATTACATCTTTTAGTTTAGAGTTACTAGTCGGATCAGGTCCTCCTGCTTTAACTGCTAATAGTATTTCTCTTCCTAATTTTGTAAATATTTTTCCTCTTGCTGCATCTGCTTTTCCTTTTTTGGCTTGTATGTTGTGCCATTTACTGTGTCCTGACATGACTAATTCCTCCTTTTAAATTTTTTCCATTATTTATTGTAACATATTTTTTTGAATTTGTGTAGTGTTTTTTCTGTTATTTATAGATATTTTGCTTTATAATTATAAATTTATCATAAATTCTAAAATAGATTTCTCATTTTTACCTATCTGCTCCACTACAATACTATCCACTATTGTTTCAAATTCTTCATTAAGTTCTATTTTCTCATTAGGATTATTGGTAGTTCCAAGAGTTATATGTGGCTCATAATTATATTTCTTTAAATCTACATCTCTTAATATATTTTCATAAATTTTATGATTAATTTCATTTATTATTTCTTTGCCTTCTACTATATTTAAAAATATATAATATGTATTAATTTTCTTATCTTTTCTTAATGTTAAGCCTTTACACTTTATTCTAAAAGGATTAATATCCCTAATAATCTCAGTCAATTGCTGTCTTAATTTTTCATTAGAAATATTACTTCTAAAAGGGAATGCTAAAGTTATATGAGGCTCTATTATATCAAATAATTCATCATATTTTTCTCTTATCATTTGGATTTTATGTATGTTATTAAATTTTGGTATGATTAATATATCTCTTTTTCCTTCATTTATATAATTCATTAAACTAGCTCCTATACTAATTATTAGTTATTTCTTATATTTTTTATTTTCTTATGAGTTTCCAATAGCCATTTTTATTTGCGCCTATTCTTTTAATAATACCCTTCTTTATTAATTTTTTTAAATTATTTGATACTGAAGTTACAGAAATTCCAACTTTTTGTGAAATTTCTTCTCTAATTATGTATGGATTTTCTATAATTAAATTAATAATTTTTTGTTGATTTATAGTAATTTTATCGTCAATTTTATCGTCAACTTTATCGTCAACTTTACTACTTAAATCCTTTTCTGTATTTTCAATTAACCCTTCTAAATTTTTTCTGTAAAGCACAACAAAAAATGCTAATTTTCTATCTTCAAAATCGACTTTTAAATTCTCTTTTTTACAAACATTATATATTTTTCTTAATCCAGTTCCCCATGTTTCGATTTCTCCTGATAAATAAAGTATTTTTACTATTAATGGATTTCTTGGTCTTGATGGTTCTTGCTTATTTATATAATCGTTCGGTGTTGCTTCCTCTGTAAAATGTCCAGGGTTATCAATTTCTATTCTATTACTATAAATTGCAATATTTACACTATATGGCTCTTCCCAAGAACGATGTCCAAAAGCATTGCAAAGTGCTTCTCTTATCGCCGTCATAGGAATTTCTGGTAGATCTTCTCTTGCAAAACTACCTGTATTAAAATTTGCACTCCATCTTATGTTTTTGCTTATATACTGTTCTCCAATATCTATTAATTTAAAGATATTTCCACTGTAATCTTGCATATCTAAAAAAGTACTTTTCTCCTCTGTTGCAAAAATTGCACATCTTAAATCTACGTTTGGGCTTTTTCCAAATAAAACATTTCCTGCATTTTTTATTTTTCCATTCTTGTCTATTAAATTTAGCCTTTTTAAAATATCTTCTTTAGTAGTATATTCATAATTTATTCTTCCTTTTTTATTACCTTTTTCTATAAATTTTTTCAAAGTTTCTTCATCTATATCATCAATAGTAATATTGCTAGGTAGTTCTTCCCATTTATTATTCTTTCTTTCTGTTTGAATTATCATTTTCTTTAATTCAGTTTGAGTTATTTTTTTATCTTCATCTGATACTCTTATAAATGCTCTACCATTTGCAAAATATGGTATATCAATACCTTCAAACTCAACCTTAATACACTCTTTTCCTTCTAATATTACTTTCTCTACTATCGGAAATATTTTAGGCTCAATATGGTCAGTTATTGTTCTTGAAACATCTCTTAATGTATTTGGTCCTATAATTTGTCCAACAGGAGTTCCATTATTTTTTACACCAAAATATAAAGTTCCTTTTTGATGCTTATTTAATATTGCAACAATTGAATCTAATGCTGATTGTAATTCTGCCGTTGATGTTTTGAATTCTACTTTTTCATTTTCTTCTCCCATAAAGCTCCTCCTTAAAATATTTTGACATTATTATTATGTATTTCAATTTTTTCATGTATATTTTTGTATTTTTTATTTTCTCTCATACACCGCAAAATCATAATCAAAATCATCTGCATTCATTTTTTCTCTGCTTGTTTCTTTCCAGCTTTCTAAGTCAACATTTGGAAAGAATGTATCCCCATCAAAGTCTTTGTGAATTTCAGTTATATACATTTTACTTACATAAGGCATTAGTAAATTGTAAATCTTTTCCCCACCAATAACAAAATTTTCGTTTTTGTCTTCAACATATTCTTGTATATCTTGCAGTGAATGAACTATTTTTACATTTACATCGTCTACCTTAAAATTAGGGTTTTGTGTAAATACTACATGCTTTCTATTTGGCAATACTCTGCCCAAAGATTCAAAGGTTTTTCTTCCCATTATTATGGTATGACCTGTCGTTAAATTTTTAAATCTTTTTAAATCTTCTGGCAAATGCCATAATAACTTATTATCTTTTCCTATTACATTATTTTCAGCTTTTGCTACAATTAAACTTAACATTTTGAAACTCATCCCTTCTCTTTTTTTAAGCCTTTTAATATAATGACTATTAAATAGCAACTGGTATTTTGCCTATTTTTACATCTTTATTATAATCATAATTTTGAATTTCAAAGTCTTCCAACTTAAACTCGTAAAAATTCTTAGTTTGATTTTTTATTACTAATTTTGGAACTACGTCCATTGGTTTTGCCTCTAAAAGTTGTTTTACTAAAGGAATATGCCTATCATAAATATGGCAATCACCAATGTTGTGTGTTAATGTTCCTACTTCTAAGCCTGACACTTGTGCAAACATACATAGTAAAGCTGAATATTGCATTACATTCCATCCATTTGCAGTAAGCATATCTTGTGAACGTTGATTTAAAATAAGGTGTAATTTTCCCTCTTTAACTAGCCATTGAGTTCCATATGCACATGGCTCTAAATTCATATCTTTTAAATCTTCAAAATTAAATATATTTGTCATAATTCTTCTACTAGCAGGGTCATGTTTTAAAAGATATAAGCAATAGTCAACTTGGTCCATTACTTTTAACCCATCTTTTGTTTTAAACTCATACTTTTTTCCAAGTTGATAACCATATGCTTTTCCTATTGTTCCATCTTCACCTTTCCATTGGTCCCAAATATGTGAATGCAAGTCTTCTATTTTATTTGATTTTTTTTGCCAAATCCATAATATTTCATCTATGGCATTTTTGATTGTTTTTGAATTATTACGTAAAGTAATCATTGGAAATTCTTTTCCTACATCATATTTGTTTTGAACTCCAACGATTGAATAATAATTTGCTTCTGTTCCATCATCCCATCTAGTTCTTACTCCTGTACCTTCTGATGAGTATCCATGTTCAAGTATTTCTTTACATGTATCAATAAAATTTTTGTCTGCTTGTGTCATTTTTTATTCCTCCTCGTATTAATGATTTCCTCGAACGTATTTTATAATAATTTTAATTTATCTTCAAGTATTTTCAAAAATAAGATGCACTTATACTAAAGTGCATCTTACAAAATATTAATCTATATTAATAAGTTCATATTCTTTTGTTCCAAATCCTAGTTCTGCTGCAGCATCTATTGTATGTGTTCCATGTCTTGAATTAACTCTTTCTAAGAAATGCTCTTTTCCTGGATCATTTGAATTTTTTACTAAATCTATGCAAGCTGCATCTATTGCAATTGGGTCTGTTGATGCTAGTATTCCCATATCTTTCATACATGGGTCTTCTGCAACTGCGCAGCAATCACAGTCTACAGACATATTTTTCATAACATTTATATATACGATATTTCCTTTAAAATGGTTATGAACAGCTGATGCTGCATCTGCCATTGACTCCAAAAATGCATCTTGCTCTGGCAAATTGTCCCATATTGCATATTGGTCTTTGCTTTGTCCTGCTGAATGTATCCATGATTTTCCTTCAGATGAAGCGCATCCTATTGATAATTGCTTTAATGCTCCACCATATCCGCCCATTGGATGTCCTTTAAAATGTGATAATACAAGCATTGAATCATAATTAGCCATATGTTTGCCTACAAAATCTTCTTTTAATCTTTTTCCATTTGGAATTGGCAATACTATATCTGGTCCTTCTTCATCCATTAAATCTACATTGAAGTATTTGTTCCAATTGTGTTCTTCTAATAATTTTTTATGTTTTTCTGTTGTATTTCTTGCGCCATCATATGCAGTATTGCATTCTACAACAGTTCCATTTACATATTCAACCATCTCTTTAACAAATTCTGGCCTTAAATAGTTTTGATTTCCTTCCTCTCCAGAATGTAACTTTACAGCTACTTTTCCTGGTAGTTTAACTCCCAATTCTTCATAAACTTTAATCATAGCTTCAGGAGTTATTTCTTTGCAAAAATAAACTTTTGATTTTTCCATATAAAACTCATTCCTTTCTTGCCTCCTTTGAAGGCACACACAGTAATGAAAGAATTTCTTTCAAACTAAAGCTCATTTTCTTACAAGGCACACATAATATGGACTTATATTCATAATTGAATATAAGTCACATTATATAAGTCTATAGTTTTTATTCTTCTACTTTTTGGAACAAATCTTTTCCAACTCCACATAGTGGGCATGTCCAATCATCTGGTAAATCTTCGAATTTAACTCCTTCTTTTTCTTCATCATAAATATAACCACATACTGTGCATTTATACTTTGCCATAATTTTTACCTCCTATATTTTTAATCAACTTTTTAATAAAAGTTAATCTAATTTTATATTTGCATTTTATCACGTTTAATTTACTTTGTAAATACATCTTCTAATTCTTTCATTTTTACTTCTGACTCTTTATTTAACTTTGTTCTTATAGTAACAACTGGCTCTAAAATTTCTAATTTTTTTTGATTAGCTAGCATGCCTTTTATTACATTTGCTGCATTTGGCGCCCATGAACCATTTTCAATAATTCCTATTTTTCTATTTTGATAATTTTTTTCAACTAACAAATGTAAGAAATTATACATTGCTGGGAAAATGCTCATATTATATGTTGCACAAGCTATGCACATTTTTGAATATTTAAAAGCATCTGCGACCACATCTGGTACAGGAGTTCTTGCAATATCTACTAATTTGACAGTATTGCCTTTTGCTTCTAAATCTTTTGCAAATTTTTGAGCCACCTCAAATGTATTTCCATGTAAAGAGCCACAAACTACTAAAATGCCATCTTCTTCTGGTTCATATTTGCTCCATGTATCATATAAATTTATATAATAGCCTAAATTTTCTTTTAAAATTGGTCCATGTAATGCACAAATTGTTTTTATGTCTAGGTTTGCAGCCTTTTTTAATACACTTTGCACTTGGATACCATATTTGCCTACAATATTTATAAAATATCTTCTTGCTTCATCTATCCAAGGCTCGCCTGTATCTAATGTTCCAAATTTTCCAAAAGCATCTGCTGAAAATAATATTTTTTCTGTTTGCTCATATGTCATCATTACTTCTGGCCAATGTACCATTGGTGCCATTATAAATTGAAGGGTGTGCCTTCCTATGTTTATGGTATCTCCTTCTTTTACTACAACTTTTTTATCTTCTAGCCATTTTAATGCTTCTGGCTTTTCATTGTTATTATCCTCTTGATTTTTGTCACTTATTTTTTCTTTAGAATTAAGATTTTTCTTTTTATAAATTTCGTCTAAATCAATAAATTGTGGTAAAAAAGCAAAAACTTTTTCATTTGATATTATTTTCATTTCAGGATATTTTTTAAGCACAGCTCCTATACTGCCTGAATGGTCTGGCTCTAGGTGAGATATAACTAAATAGTCAGGCTTTTTACCATTTAATGCATTTTCCAAATTGTTAAGCCATTCATCAGTTTTTCTTTTATCTACTGTGTCCATAATTACTATTTTGTCATCCAAAATTAAATATGAGTTGTATGACATTCCATTTTTTAAAATGTATTGATTTTCAAACAAATCAATTGTTTTATCATCTACTCCAATATATTTTATATTTTCTGCTATTTTTATATCTTTCATAATTTTGTAGTTTTCTACTCCTTAATAAAATATTTAAAGTTACCAAAACTTTATATCATTATAATTTTTATTGAGCTTCATTTTCCGGTTTTGCAAATATTTTTTAATCTTTTTTAGGTGTGCTACTATTTTTATAAGTTTCTTCACTTTGTCTTTTTACAAATAAATTACATTTGCAAACTTGCTTTTGAACAAATTCATCACATGGGCAAAGTGTTGTGTTATCCACATTTAATCTACATGGACAATGTCCATCTTTTCTGTATATACCTTCAATTATTTTTTGTACATATTCTTTATCTGGGTTTAATTCATAACCTTTCATAATTTTTGCCTTTCTTTTTTATTAGCTTTGCTTTTATTTGCATTTTTTGCTATATTATTCTTTATATATATCTTTTTAATACTTCTTCTAATTCTGCTTTTGGATAAAAACCACCAATTCTATCTATAGCAGTTCCGTTTATGAATATTATCATTGTAGGTACTGCCTCTATTTCATATTTATATGCTAAATCTCTAGACTCATCAACATCTATTTCTATTATATCTATGTCTTCTCTTTCTTCTGCTATTTCTTTAAGAACAGGCATAAGCATTTGGCATGGTCCACACCAAGTTGCGAAAAAATCTACAATAACAGGTTTTGTATTTCTTAAAACTTCTGTTTCAAATTCATCTTCTTTTATCTTTTTTAACATAATTTACCTCCTGTTTCTTTTTGAAATTTTTTAATTTTATTTTTTTCAATTTCTAGTTATTTATACCATATTATGCATAAGTTTTCAAGATTTTCATGTAATGTTTCATTTTTTTCATCAGTATTCACAGTTCATATTGTATTATTAAACATATAATGTTAAAATTTTTAAAATAGAAAGGTATGATTAAATATTATATTAACAAA
>CALXZV010000067.1 GCA_944393335.1 uncultured Clostridia bacterium
CTTTTTAACTTTATTTAAAATAAATATAACATATAGAAATATGGATTTCAATAGTTAAAAACTTGTTTGGGGAGATGACGTAAGTTTAAAAGTAAATATTGTTATTTTAAGAAGTTAGTTGAAAAGCAACAATATTTATAGTATAATTTAAACGTAAATTGTTGAATTGGCATAAGAATCATCGAATAGCATAGCTTTTACAGCCACTATAGAATATAATTTTCTATAGTGGTTTGTTTAAAAATTAATTTATATGGTGGTAAATGATGAAAGTTATTTTCTTAGACATTGATGGTGTTCTAAATTCAGATGAATATCTAAAAAAAGTAAAATGGTTACATATACAAGGTATAGAAAGTGAAATAGATATTAATAAAATAAAACTATTAAAGAAAGCAGTAGATGAGACTAAAGCAAAAGTTGTATTAACTTCATCATGGAGATTTACTAGAAAGGCTCAATCTTTGAGAAATTTATTAGCAAACTATGGAATTTATGTAGATTTAACTCCTTTTATTAACAACAAACGAGGTTTAGAAATAAAAAAATGGTTGTCAGATAATACAAATGTAGAAGATTATGTTATAATAGATGATGAAAAATTTGATTCTTATGATGAAGAATTATTAAGTAAATTAATAAAAATATCAAATGGAAATGGTTATACTTTTGGAGAAGGACTACTTTCTAAAGATGTGGATGAAATTATTAAAAGGTTAGGAAGAAAATTAGAATTTGAAAAAGAGGAAATAGAGCGTTAGATTAGCCTAATAAAATAAAAATAGATATAGTAATGGAGGAGATCGTAAATGACCGAGGAAGAAAAAATGTTAGCAGGAGAAATATATGATGCTAACTATAATAAAGATTTAATAGAAAAAAGAATAATTGCAAAAGAATTATGCAAAAAATATAATGAATTACATGTAAGAGATATTATAGGCAAAAAAGAAGTGATGGAAAAATTACTACAAAAAGAAGTAAAACAATTTACTATTGAACCGAATTTCTTTTGTGATTATGGCTTTAATATTAGCTTTGGAGAAAACTTTTATTCAAATCATAACTTAGTTATATTAGATGCTAATAAAGTCGAATTTGGAGATAATGTATTTATTGGACCCAATTGTGGTTTTTATACATCAGGACATCCAATTGATTTTGAAACAAGAAATAAGGGCTTAGAATATGCAAAGCCAATTAAAGTAGGAAATAATGTTTGGATTGGTGGAAATGTTTGTGTTATGCCAGGAGTGACTATTGGAAGCAATGTAGTTATTGGTGCTGGAAGCGTTGTTACAAAAGATATTCCAGACAATTGCGTAGCATATGGAAATCCATGTAAGGTGGCTAAAAGTTTATAGTAATATACAAAAAATATAGTTTGAAGCTGTTTTTGGGAGCAATCCTTAAAAACAGCTTTTTATTATATAGGAAAAATCAAGTTTTCCCATATAATAAATTTATAAAAACTATTGACAACTGTATATAAACAGTATATACTGTATATATACAGCATAACACTTAATAATATTTAAATTATTAAAAGAAAGGAGAGTGGCGAAAATTGGACATTATAATTAGTAATTCAGTTGATACACCTTTATATGAGCAAGTTAAAGAGCAAATCAAAAATAAAATAGTTGCCAATGAATTGAAGGCCGGAGAATTATTGCCTTCTATAAGAAGCTTGGCAAAAGATCTACGTATAAGTGTTATTACCACTAAAAATGCTTATGACGAATTAGAAAAAGAAGGCTATGTTAAAACTATTCCGGGAAAAGGTACATATGTTGCAAACAAAAATACAGAGCTTATAAAAGAGGAACAACTGCAAAAAGTAGAAGGGTTAATAGATACAGCGGTATCTATTGCTAAAATAAGTGGAATAACAAAAAAAGAGATTAAAGAAATGCTTGACATTTTGTATGGAGAAGAGAACGAAAATAAGCAAAAATCAATAAAAGGGAGGAAAGTATAGAGATGGCTAATAATAATAAAAACATATTAGAAGTTAAAAATCTAAACAAAGAGTATAATAGTTTTAAATTAAAGGATATTAATCTAAGCTTACCCAAAGGCATGATAATGGGATTAATCGGAGAAAACGGAGCAGGAAAAACTACAACTATTAAATCAATATTAAATTTAACCTCTATAGATAGTGGTGAAATAAACATATTTGGGATGGATATGAAAGAAGAGGCAAAGAAAATAAAAGAAGATATTGGTGTTGTTTTGGATGATAGCTTTTTATCGGAACATTTAACCCCTAAAGATATAAACCAAATAATGAAAAATATTTATTCTAATTGGGACGAAGACTTGTTTTTAGAATATTTGAAAGATTTTAAATTACCACTAAAACAAGAATCTAAAGACTTTTCAAGTGGAATGAAAGTGAAATTAAAAATAGCCATTGCGATTTCTCATTATCCTAAGTTATTGATATTAGACGAACCAACTTCAGGTTTAGATCCTGTTGCAAGAAGTGAAATATTAGATATTTTCCAAGATTTTATACAAGATGGAGAAAGTTCCATATTAGTGTCAAGCCACATAACATCGGACTTAGAGCATATTGCAGATTACATAACTTTTATAAATGATGGCAAAATTTTATTATCAAAAACTAGAGATGAATTATTAGAACAATTTGGAATTGTAAGATGCTCAAAAGAAGATTTTGAAAAAATAGATGAAAACGATTATGAAAAATATAAAATAAATAAATATGAATATGATGTGTTAGTTTCAAATAAAAAAGAATTTAAGAGAAAATACGATTTTAAAGTAATTGATAAACCAACTTTGGATGACATAATGTTAATTTATATAAAGGGGGAAAAATAGTATGAATATAATAAAAGGGTTACTTATAAAAGATATATTACAATTAAAAAGTTATTGGAAAACAACAATTATCTATATAGTAGTTTTTACTTTAATAGGAATTACGCAAGGGACTTCTGGAGGTGTGGAGATGGTAATAATATTAATGCTCACACTTGGATTTGGAATGTTTACAATGGCGAGTTTTAACTATGATGAGCAGGCAAAAGCTGATAGCTATATTCTAAGTTTTCCACTAGACATAAAACAAGTATTAGTTTCAAAATATATTCTAGTAATTTCAGCTACAGTAATTGGTGCAATAGTAGGAATAATTTTTAGTATTATAATAGATATAAATACTAAAGCATTTTTTCCGGACTTTGGAGTGCTATTGTATGTTGCAATTGGAAGTATATTTTGTATAAGCATTATAGAAGCAATTCAAATTCCTTGCATTTATAAATGGGGCTCAGAAAAAGGCAGAATACATACGATTATAGCAATAGCACTAATTTTCCTTATAATAGGAGGTTTAGCTATTATAAGCCAAAACAATAGTATTATTTTTTCAATTAATGCAGTACCAAATGCGGTGGATAGTTTCTTACCAATATTTTTAATAATTTTAACTGCATTGATTTATTATACATCATATAAATTTTCTTATAAAATATATGAAAGTAAATAATAGGCAAAAATATATTTTTAGTAGATAATCATAGATTACGTGATAAAGCTTTATTATAAATTAAAAATCCTTAGTAAAAAGAAAATTATTTTATACTGATATAGTATAGAATAATTTTCTTTTTTATGGTATTATAAATTAAAATTTTGCATTTAAAATATAATGGATATTTATAACAATGAACATAATCTGAAAACAGGGAGGAATAGGTATGGAAAATGTAGCAATTGGACTATTAATACCATTTTTAGGAACAACATTAGGTTCTGCAATGGTATTTTTAATGAAAGATAAAATAAATCCAAAAGTGCAAAAATTATTATTAGGATTTGCAGCAGGTGTAATGATTGCAGCATCAATATGGTCATTAATAATTCCTTCAATAGATATGGCAGAAGAGCAAGGAATAATTTCATGGCTTCCAGCAGCAATTGGATTCATACTTGGGATTGGATTCCTTTTACTTTAAGATAGCATTATACCGCATTTACACTTGAATTCAAAAAAGCCAGAGGGAATTAAAGCTAAACTAAAAAATGAAATAATGATGGTTTTAGCAGTAACTCTTCATAATATTCCAGAAGGAATGGCTGAAGGTATAGTGTTCGCTGGAATGCTTGTGCCAGACTCAGGCATTACGGTTGCTAGTGCTTTTGTACTTGCAACAGGTCTTGCAATTCAAAACTTTCCAGAAGGTGCTATTATATCTATGCCACTAAAAGATGAAGGAATGTCTAAGACCAAAGCTTTTATATATGGAACTTTATCAGGAATTGTAGAGCCGATAGGAGCAATAATAACAATTTTATTAACCACTTCTGTTGTACCAATACTTCCATATTTGTTAGCTTTTGCAGCTGGTGCAATGATTTATGTTGTTGTAGAAGAATTAATACCTGAATCTCAAGAGGGAGAACATTCAAACATAGGAACAATTGGCGTTGCAATAGGTTTTGTAATTATGATGGTGCTAGATATAGCTTTGGGGTGATTATAAAAATAACTAAAAGTATGTCTTTACTTACTTTATAAGGTTTGATATAATTAAATTATTAAAAAATAGTGATATAAATTATTAGAGAGGAAAAAACTATGGAAGATAATGTGATGCAAAAAGAAGAGAATATGGAAGAGCTACGTAAAATGTTAGATACTGTTGCAAATCAAGATAAAGAAGCAATTGGTAAAGGTAAAGAAGAGTTGGTGGATGTTCGCAAGTACAATCAAATATCTTACGAAGTAGAACAAAATGGCAAAAAAGTCACATTAACAAAAAATATATTTGAAGTGCTAATGACAAAAGATGGAGAGTCTTGGCATGAATTTTATGATGACCAAGGAAATTTAATGGCTAAAATATCTGATGAAAATTATGTAAGTTTTAAATCTGCAATTGAAACTGGAAATGCAGATGTGGATAAAGAATCTTTAGAATATAATATCTTATCTAAGGGGCCTGAAGAGAGTTTGCTAGAACTAGAAGAAGAGCAAAAAGAACAAGTTGCAGAAGCCTTTGGTATGGATAAAGAAACAATACAAACACTTGGCATATTGCCTGTAGATGGAAAGCAAAAGCCTTTAAGAGAACAACAAGAAGAAGCTCAAGAAAAATTAAAACAATATATGGCTTTGGGAATGGAAATAGATACAAGAGAACTTGCTACATCTGACGACACAATTAAAGAAATGCTTGGAGTAGATAGCGATAAACTTTTAGTTGTGCAGATTAATGGAAACTGGAGAGTATTAGAAGTTAATAAAGATGGAACAATGCATTTGGCTAAGAACTTAGAAATAGTAGATAATAATCAAACATTTAATACAATTGGCGATGATGGCAAGCATGAGAGAAGAATTCCAGAAATTGAGTTTAGAAGAAGAGATAATACAGACATTTCCTTGGCAGTAGATTCAAACAATAGAGAAAACCAGCCACAATTATTTATTGTAGCAGGTAATAGTCGTAGTGGAGCAGAAATAGAAACTAAGTATGCAGTTTCTCCATATGCCGACGCCATAAATAATGAGCTAGTTCAAAAAGCTCAAGAAAATCCTGATGATGAAAGAATTGTTGAGCCAAAAGATAAGGAAGATGAAGATCCAGATGACGATAGAGACCCACATGAACCGGGAGAAAGAAATTTGGGAGAAGAAGATAATCAATAAAGTTATTATTTGCAGAAAACGCTACAATATACCAACATATATTGTAGCGTTTTTAGAAAATCTAATTTGTTAATAATATTTAATCTTTATAATTTTCCAATTCTTTAATTTTATCTCTAACTTCCGCAGCCTTTTCAAACTCTAAGTTTTGAGCATATTTAAGCATTTCATCAGTTAATCTGTTAATTACTTCTTCTACAGTTTCTCCTTGTTTGATAACTTTTGCAGTATCAGATTCTGTTTGATAAGTTGCTTTAATAGTTTCTCTAATAGCTTTACTAATAGTCTTTGGAGTAATATTATGCTCTTTATTATATGCCTCTTGTATTTTTCTTCTTCTATTAGTCTCTGAAATTGCTTTTTCCATTGAAGGAGTTAGCTCATCAGCATACATTATAACTTTTCCATCTGTATTTCTAGCTGCACGTCCTATTGTTTGTATTAAAGAACGTTCTGAACGTAAAAATCCTTCTTTGTCTGCATCGAGTATAGCAACTAATGAAACTTCTGGAATGTCTAAACCTTCTCTTAAAAGGTTAATTCCAACTAATACATCAAATTTGCCTAGACGTAAATCTCTTATAATTTCCATTCTTTCTAGAGCTTTTATATCTGAATGCATATATCTAACTTTTATATCCAATCCTTCTAAGTAAGATGTTAAATCTTCTGCCATTTTTTTAGTAAGCGTAGTAACTAAAACTCTCTCATTTTTCTCAGTTCTTTCTCTTATTTGTTCTATTAAATCATCTACTTGATTTGTAACTGGTTTAACATCAATTTTAGGGTCTAAAAGTCCTGTTGGTCTTATAATTTGTTCGACAACTCTATCCTTTGAATGCTCAAGTTCATAATCTCCAGGTGTAGCACTTACAAATACAACTTGATTAATTCTTTCCTCAAATTCATTAAACTTTAGTGGTCTATTATCAAAAGCAGAAGGTAATCTAAAGCCATAATTGACCAAAGTTTCTTTTCTAGCTCTATCACCATTATACATTGCTCTTACTTGAGGTATTGTTGCATGAGATTCATCAATAAGAAGCAAAAAGTCTTTTGGAAAATAGTCAAACAAAGTAAATGGGGGACTGCCAGGTTCTCTACCACTAATATGTCTTGAATAGTTTTCAATACCTTGGCAAAAGCCTGTTTCCTTCATCATTTCTATATCAAAATTAGTTCTTTCCTCGATTCTTTGGGCTTCTAGTAATTTACCATTATCTTTGAAATATTTTACTCTTTCTTTTAATTCTTCTTGAATAGTCTCAATTGCTCTTTCCATTTTATCTTGAGTTGTAACATAGTGTGAGTTAGGAAATATCATAACATGATTTCTGGTAGCTTCAACTTTTCCAGTAAGAGGGTTTATGACATCAATTTTTTCAACTTCGTCGCCCCAAAAGCTAACTCTAACAGCTGTTTCACTTTCATCAGATGGATATATTTCAACAACATCACCCTTAGCTCTAAAAGTACCTCTTTTAAAGTCAAGTTCATTTCTGGTATATTGCATATTAATTAACTTTTTTAATACAGTGTTTCTTTCAACTTGCATACCAGGTCTTAAAGATATAATCATGTGCTCATAATCAATAGGGTCACCTAAACCATATATACATGAAACAGATGCAACAACTATGACATCTCTAGTTTCAAAAAGTGCAGCAGTTGCTGAATGTCTTAATTTATCTATTTCATCATTTATAGATGCGTCTTTTTCAATATATGTGTCTGATGAAGGAACATAGGCTTCTGGTTGATAATAATCGTAGTAGGATACAAAGTATTCTACATTGTTTTCAGGAAAGAATTCTTTAAATTCTGAATAAAGTTGCCCTGCTAAAGTTTTGTTATGTGCCAAAACAAGAGTTGGCTTTTGAACATTTTGTATAATATTAGCCATGGTAAATGTCTT
>CALXZV010000068.1 GCA_944393335.1 uncultured Clostridia bacterium
AAGTTTAAATTGCTGTTGACGAGGATAGAGTTTATCGAAATACTCGGCGGATACTCTATGGCACACTATTGCCAAAGGCATTTACAAAAAATACTAGTAATAGTATAAAGGCTAATTTGATTTTAATACATAATATAAAATTGAGTTGCCTTAAAATATATAAAAATATATTTTAACAAAATAATGTCAGTAGTCTATGGAACCTAAGTAAAAAATTGCACTTATATAACCCAATCTATTTATTGAGCTAGATTGAGACTTTAAGTCAAATTCATAAGGAGGTCCATATGTGTGGAATTGTAGGATACATTGGTACAAAGAAAGCAGTACCAGTGCTTATTAAAGGATTGCTTTCATTAGAATATAGAGGTTATGACTCTGCTGGTATTTGTGTACTAGATAATGACAAATTAGATGTTGTGAAAGATAAAGGTCGTGTAAAAAACTTAGAGGAAAACCCTGAACTTTCAAAATTATTAGGAAATATAGGTATTGCACATACTAGATGGGCAACGCATGGTATTCCATCAAAAGAAAATGCTCACCCTCATTTAGACTCTACTGGCAAATTTGCAGTAGTTCACAATGGTATAATAGAAAATTACACCGAACTTAAAGAGTTTTTAACATCTAAAGGATATACATTAAAATCTCAGACAGATACAGAAGTTATACCTAACCTTATTTCATATTATTATGATATAGAAAAAGATGTACTTAAAGCAGTGGATTTAGCAATAAAATCTCTAAAAGGTAGTTATGCCATAGAAGTAATTACGCCTTACTTAAAAGATGAAATAATAGTTGCTAGAAAAGATAGCCCTTTAGTTATAGGTATTGGAGAAGGTGAAAACTTTATTGCTTCAGATATTCCAGCTGTTTTAAATTATACAAGTAAATTCTATTTTCTAGATGACAAAGAATTAGCAGTTGTAAAAAAAGATAAAATTACATTTTATGATTATGATTTAGAAGAAATTTCTAAAGATGTTAAAGATATTGAATGGGACTGTGCAAGTAGCGAAAAAGGTAAATTTGAAGACTACATGCTTAAAGAAATATATGAACAACCAAATGTTGTTATGGAAACAATTGGTTCAAGATTAAAACCAAATGAAAAATGTTATTTTGATGATTTAGATATTGATTTAAGCAGTATTCATCAAATATACATTATAGCTTGTGGTACTGCTATGCATGCTGGTTTAGCTACAAAATACACATTTGAACATTTTTGTAAAATACCAGTAGAAGTTGATATGGCTTCTGAATTCAGATATAGAGACCCATTAATAGATAATCACACTTTATGTATTTTCGTAAGCCAATCTGGTGAAACTGCTGACACAATTGCAGCACTTAAACTTGCAAAAAGTGCTGGCTCTACTACTTTAGCAGTAGTAAATGTTATTGGTAGCTCAATTACAAGAATCGCAGATCACACAATTTATACACACGCAGGTCCTGAAATAGCAGTTGCTTCTACAAAAGCATATACATGCCAAGTTGTATTATTAAACATATTAGCTGTATATTTTGCTGAATTACTTGGCAAAACATCTCAAGAATTAGAAGATTTTAAAGCTGAAATATTAGAGCTTCCTGACAAATTAAGATTAATTTTAGACTCTACTAAAAATATTCAAGACTTTGCAAAAGAAGTTTATAATAAAAAAGACATATTCTTCATAGGAAGATATACTGACTACGCTGTTTCAATGGAAGGCTCTTTAAAGCTAAAAGAAATTTCATACATTCATTCTGAAGCTTATGCAGCTGGTGAATTAAAACATGGTCCAATTGCATTAATTGAAGATGGTGTAACAGTTGTCGGAATTGCTACAAATCCAAATCTAGTAGATAAAACAATGAGTAATTTAGAGGAAGTAATTACTAGAGGTGCAAATGTTATGGTTGTAAGCAACCAAGCTTTGCCTAACATAAAAATTAGTTGTAACATAAAAATACCTGAATGCTCTCCTATGCTTTCGCCTATTTTATCTGTTGTACCATTACAATTATTCTCATACTATATTGCTAAAAACAAAAATTTAGATGTAGATAAACCTAGAAACCTAGCAAAATCTGTAACAGTAGAATAAATTTTACTTTAGGGACGGAGCAAATCGTAAAATATTTTACGATTTGCTCCGTCCCCAAAGTAAAATTATTTTTCAGCTATAGTAAAATCATAAGCTGTTATATAGTCTGATGTTGTAGCTATATTTAGCTCTGTGGTTTCTCCAGGGGCTAAAGCGTTTATTATTCCTGTTAATTTTGTCATTTCTTCTCCATTATTAGATAATAGAGTAATTTCAACAGTCTTTACAGAAGTAGCCGTATCAGTATTATTTGTTACATCTGCTAAAAAGCTAGTCATACCACTTCTATTACTTAGTTGTATATTTGAAATTAGCAATCCATCTAAAGTTTTACTTGTGTTCATAGCAGTGCTGGTATTTACTTTTATGCCATCTTCTATTTCCTGTACGTAGCTAACTGTATTGTTTTCTAAATTTGTATTTTCCATTTCAGCGTTATCTCCATCATTTTGAGTTAATTTTTTTACCGCAAAAACAATAACCATAATTAATATTACTATAACTATTGCCAATATAATTATGGAACTTAATTTGACTTTTTTCTTTTTCTTATCCATATTTTCCTCCTTGGATTAAAATTTATTGCTTTTCTAGTTTAACTAGTAATAGCCGTATTTATTTTTTACCTTAATAACTATTTTAGTCCTTCACTTTCCAATCTATTTTTTCAATTTTTTTTAAAACAATATACATTTTAGTATCTAATCTTCCTTCTACCAAAACAATTTCATTTTTATTAAAAAACCTGTAACAAATGTCTGCAATTTCATCATATGCTCTTACTTCTATCTCTGAGCCATTTATCAATTTTATTTTTAATATCACAATAGATTTGTGTTTGCCAGATAAAATAAATTTAAAATCTACATCATTAATTATTTTTCCAATAATAAAGCACAAATTCATTAACTGAACTTTCCTTTTTTGTAATTTTTTTCCTCAGTTAATTCTGATTTTGCAAAACTTTTTGCTTTTACATAAAATTTAAAATTACGTAGTATACGTATTTTTAACAGATTTAGTTTTAGCATCTTTACATCATGATAAATAAATTTACATGGATAAAAATTTTACTAACTCTATTTACTTACACATATACCACTGATTCATTTTTACCTTTTTATTCATTTTTAATATTACATTAGGCATAAAAAATACTTAGAGGATAATTAGATTTTAATGCCTAATGTAACTTGAAAGAATTAGGAAGGAATAAATCTCTTTAATACTAATACTTTACTGTATGCATTCCGTAAAATGCATAATCTGAAAATGTATTAGAGTGAGAGGCGGGAACCTATATTGTTGTTCGTATTCGTCGGATTGTTGTTATTGCGGTTGCTTGCAGGATTGGTATCTGTAACATTGTAATTGCCTCCACGATTGACACGATTGGTCGACGAGTTAGCCTCCAGCGATTTATCCCTCTTGCCCAAGTATGCACTTACTTAAGCAAGCTTACATTTTTCACTTTGCTTTTCACTTTAGTTCTTCACTATAATTTTAACCTTTTGTATATTACACTTACTCTTCAATAAAAAACAGCTTTTCTTCTAAATTATGTATATTTGCCCACTTTACATAGCCCCAATTACCTGCCAAAAGCCTATGGGCTTCATTGCTGTCTATTTCATTATTTTTAATTTTTCTTTTTAAAGATTTTACTTTATTTTTTAGCTTACGTTTTCCCTTATCTCTGAGCTTAAGTCTATATTCATTTATCTTATATCCACAAAAATTTACACCTTGTTTACCATTAAAAATTTGTGTTTTTGAGTTAAGCTCTAACTCCAATTTTTCTTTAAGAAATTTTCTGATTTTTCCCAATGTACTTTTTGCCTCTTGTTTTGTATGTAAAATCAAAATGCTATCATCTAAATATCTTGCATAATATTTTATTTTTAATTCGTGTTTAATATATTGGTCTACTTCATTCAAATATATATTTGCAAAAACTTGACTTGTATAATTACCTATTTCAATTCCTTTTTCTCTCGGCTGTGCATAAAGTATTTCATTGATAAGCCATATTAGTTTTTTATCTTTGATTTTTCTTTTTAATATGTTTAATAATATTGGTTTATCTATATTATTAAAATACTTTGCTACATCAGTTTTTAGAATATAATAGTCTCCCCACTTCATTTTTGCACTTTTCATACACTTCTGCACATAGAAAGCTGCTTTATGCATTCCCTTATCCTTTATGCAAGCAAATGATGAATATATAAACTGACTTACGAAAGCTCTTTGAAGTAAATTATCTACTAACCATCTATGCACAATTCTATCAATGTATCTGGATTTTTCTATTTTCCTTAGTTTTGGTTCAGTCACATAAAATTCTTTATATCCTCCATGTTTATAAGTTCCATTTTTGAGCTCATTATATAACCACATAATATATTCTTCTTGTCTTAAATTAAATCTAATTATTTCCGGTTTCCTACATTTACTTTTACGTGATTCAATGTGAGCTTTCATAAGATTTTCATAAGTCAGATATTTGTCAAATTCATTTCTTATTGTTTTTGGCATAGAATTTTATTAAACCTCCCAATACTTTTCCCATTTCGTAGATTTTTCCCATAGCTATATCAAATTTTTTTACATCTATCCATTTAAAATTCTTCATTACTCTAAGCATCATTCTTTGGGCATTTAATTCTGCATCAATTCTATTTAAGTATTCAAGTCTTTTATTGGGGTCAATTTTACTTATATACATCACATTCCTTAGAGTAGCATACATTGACTGCTTATATTCAGTTCCTATACTAAATTTTTCAGTTCGTGGTAATTTTATTAGTAACTGTATCATATACTCCATATACTGTTCAAAAATTGGAATTAGTTTTAATTCATTATCTATTTTCATTTTTACCTACTATTTACATTTAATTTTTCTTTTATTTGGCATATTGTTTCCAAATTCTTATTGTCAGTGCCTCTTTATTTATATTTTTGAGAAGCCACTTATTTAGTATGTTCTTTTGCAAAGACATTACTTCAGTGACTTCCCATTACTTTAGGAGGAAACCGCTTATACAGCGGCTTTAGTGGTCAGTGCTACTTAACATAAAGTGAGAGGCGGGAACCTATATAGCTGCCCGTATTCGTCGGATAGTTGTTATTGCGGCTGCTTGCAGGATAGGTATCTGCAACAAGGTAATAGCCTCCACGATAGACACGACGGGTCGACGAGTTAGCCTCCAGCGTCCACTCACGTACGTTCGAGCCTAGGTCGAAAATGTTACTCATTATGTCACTTCCAAATAATCCGGTTTCTTCTCTAGTTCCTGTATGATTTCCTGTAACCGCAGTTACTTTATTTTTATCTGAGCCAGTTAGGATGAAGTTTAACATTGTATCCCACTGACTTCCTGTTATCATCATACTTCCTACACTACTTGATTTATTATATGGATTATTTGTATAACCACTATTCTCTACTAAGTACATTTTATACCAGTCAACGCTTGCCATTGGTGTTACATCTTTTATTGATTTTGCTATTACTCCATTCGTTGAATTAGTTCCTTGTTCTGTGTACAAACTTGTTTCATATCTTCCTACATAGTAGCCTCCATATTTTATTATGCTCTGTGCCATTTCTGTATATTGATTATTTAAATACGCTCCCATATCATTTGGACTATTTATTCCTAAATCTGCTAATTTATTATAGTTTGTTGCATCAAAACTATTTCCTGCGGTATATATCCATGAATAGTTTGCACTACTATTTGTTACTAAACTTGGCTCTCTTTGGTTTGCCGTTCCTAATCTATAGCCCGAACTTCCTGAAGATGTTATTCCTGAAAAGGTATAATATACACTTTCATAATATTGATTGCTATTTTGTTGCAATCTAAACATTGGTTTATAACTTGCATTTATTGGGGTTTGTTCATCATATACTGCATTTTCTACTGGTATCCATACATATTGATTTCCATCCTCATCTTCTATTACTAGTCCATTTGCTATTTTATTTGTCAAGCTTGATGTTGATACTCTAAATCCTGCGGGGATATATGCTGTTCCAACTAATTCTTGGCTTTCTGTTCCATCTTCTGTTACAACAGTATCATAATCTTCATAAACTGTAGTTTCATCATACACTTCAGAAAATGTTTCTAGCTCTGTTATTGGTGAACTCATTATATATGCTCCATTGTTTATTCCATCACTTAGTCTTGTATATATTACATCACCTACTGATAAATTAGTTACTGTATCTGTTTGTATCCACTCGCCATTTTCGTCATAGCCATTAGTTCCACCTTTGTCTACTTGATGTTCTAGGTAATAACCTTCAACCTCAAAATTTGTTTCATCACTTATTTCAAAGTACGCTTTTCCATCTCTATCTTTTCCCCATACTTTTTCAAGGACTATTGCTCCTTCTTGTACATTTAATGGGCTTGTTTTTACTTCTTCACTATATGCTGTTCCTGTTAAACCTACACCATTTATGGCTTCTACTCTTACATAATATGTTTGATTTTGGTTTAGTCCTGTAAATGTATATACATCTGCATATGCTGTAATTTTTTGTACTACACTTGTTTCTTCATTAAAGTCTGGTGAATTAAAATCTACTAAGCTTATTGAATATGTATACTTATTTATTCCTGACTCATTATCTTTTGCTGTAACTCTTACTTCTACATTATTTGTTCCTGCTTCCGCATTATCTACTGTTACTTCTGGTGCTGTTGTATCTGTGCTGTCTTTTATGTATAGTGCAAGTCTTGTTCCTAAGAAATTACCATAAACGTCTCCATTACTTGAATTTAAAGTATATGATATATTTGAGTTTGTTGGAGGTGACCATCTAGTATTATAACTTGATGCTGTAAACTGACCAACTACAGTATTGATATTTCCTGCTGTACTTCCTCTTGCATATCTTTTATTAGAACTATCTCCAGTTTGTGTCCACTCTGTTACATTGGCAGCTAAATCAAATATGTTTTTAGCTAAGTCATTTGTATACATACCTGTATTTGACACTACTTCTGTATGATTTCCTGTTATTTCTGTTACAAAACTTGCTGTTCTTTCATCTTGTAACATCCAGTTTATCATTGCATCCCATTGACTTCCCCATATCATTGAACTTGTTACACTTCTTGAACTATAATATGGATTATTTAAGTTTATATTGCTATCTAGTGCGTAATAATCTCTGTACCATACTCCATTATTTATAGGTTTTGCATTTAACTTACTTTGTACTACTGATGTAGCCGTTACTGTATTTTCATTATTTGTAGTACTTGTTTCATACCTTCCTACATAGAATCCACCATATTTATCTACACTTTGTATCATATTGCTATATTCTTGGTTCATATATGCTCCAAA
>CALXZV010000069.1 GCA_944393335.1 uncultured Clostridia bacterium
GCCAAACAATATATCTATTTTCACATTCTCGGCGCGGGTCGCTGCTGCTTAAGCCTTGAGAATGAAAAATAGACATATTGCTTTGGCTAAACATTAAAAATAACTTTAAATGAAAGGAAAAAATTATGAATCAAATACTATCTATGCAACAATCACAAATGTCAGGCAAAAAACAGCCAAAGCAAAAAAAGCCTAAAAAAGAAAAACAAATAAATTATGGCAGACCAAGTGATAAAGCTAACATAGTTTCAATAGTAAGGGTATTTTGCATACTAATAATATTATTTGGATTTACACTTATAGGAGATGCAACATATGGTATTATAAGTTCAAAGCCAAAATTGGAAGATGCTATAAACGTAACAGCAAATTCTATTGGTTCAAATGTTACAATTAAAGCAGTTGGAAATATGCCAATACAAAGCTTAAATTACAGATGGAACCAAGGAGAGGAAACAACAATACAAGGAAATGGTACAGTTGAGCTTGAAGCAACAGTACAAATTCCAACGGGCAACAACATTTTAAATATGTCAGTTATAGATTATTATGGCAACAAAACTGAATATCAAAAACAGTATATAAATGAACAAAATGACGCTTCAAAACCTACAATAGAAATAAGTGTATCAGGTAATATGCTAAATATAACAGCAACAGATGAAACTGAAATGAGTTATTTAACATATAGTTGGAACAATGGTACACCTACAAGAGTAGATATAGATGAAACAGCTACAGATAAAACAGTTTTAAAAGCTAGCATAGAAGTATTAAAAGGTGAGAATACTTTGTCAATAGTTGCAGTAGATACAGAAGGAAATACTGCAAAAAGAACAGAAAAAATAAAAGGAGCTAATAAACCTACATTTACTGTAAGTGCAGATGGAACTAACTTGGTTATAAATGCAAAAGATGATGAAGGAATTAACAAAATAGAGATAACAGTTGATGGAGTTACATCAGAAGCAGCTGTTGACAATTTAAAAGAGGTACAAGCAAATTTACCAATTACTCCTGGTGCACATACAATAACAATAACTGTAACAAATATAAATGGACTTGCAGAAGAGCAATCATTTACAGCAACATTGTAAAAAAATATTGCATTCAGCTAATCACATATGATAATATAAAAATTAAATAATATCTGAAAGGATAAAACTATGAAAAAGATATATTTAATAGATGAAGACAAAGATGAAAAACTATTCAAAAATCTAAAAAATGTAATGAAAAAGGAACAAAATGTAGAAATAGTTAATATAATTCCAAAAGAAATAAAAGAAAAGCTTAAAACTATTCCAGACATATGCATAATAAATGAAGATAGCATAAGATCAGATATCAAAGATGTATTTCAAAAAATAAAAGAAACTGAGCAAAATGCAAATATACCTTTAATAGTTTTAACTCCAACAGAGGATGAGGAACACATTATTGAAATTCTAAAAAACGATGTGGAAATATGTTTAAAATATCCTTTAAACTGTGATATTTTATACTATACAATAATGAACTTAATAAAACTTTTAAATAGAAACAGAACAGTAAGCCCATTAACAGGGCTTCCAGGAAATAGCCAAATTCAAGCTGAAATGCAAGAAAGACTAGAAAAAGGCGAAAAATATGCATTAATGTATATAGATTTAGATAATTTTAAAGCATATAATGACACATATGGATTCTCAAATGGTGATGAAATAATAAAACTAACAGCAAATATTATCACAAAAAATGTACTGAAAAAAGGAAGAAATGCAAGAAATTTTGTGGGTCATATTGGGGGAGATGACTTTGTAGCGTTAGTTGAAGATAATGACTATGAAAGAATATGTCAAAATATTATTGCAGAATTTGATAAAAGCATTGAAAAATATTTTACAAAAGAGGATATTGAAAGAGGATATTTGGAGGTTGAAAATAGAAAAGGTTTAATAGAACCTTTTCCATTAACCACAATAAGTATAGGAGTTGTAGAGGTAACAAACGATAGATTTAAAAATACATTAGAAATTGGTGAAGCAGGTGCAGCAGTTAAGCACTTAGCAAAAACAATATGGGGCAGTACTTATGTAATAGACAGGAGAAAAAATAGGGAAGCTATTTATGATAAAGTTAAAAATAAAATAATAAAATAAAATCTCCAATATACATTCTTCCGCATTTGCTTCGAGGTTTCGCTATTCGCGAAAACTCTCGCTCGCTGCCACTCCGCTCCGAAGTCGTCTGCGTTCGCTGAAATGCTTTAGAATATATATTGGAGATTTTATAGAAATGATTTGAACTGTGAATTATAATAAAAATGCAAAAAACTTTTTTGAAAAACTAAAAAAAATTCAAAAAAGCTATTGCATTTTTTTTTTCGTTGTATTACAATTTAATTGAAGTGGAGAAAAGTGGTGTAAAGTGCCACAAAGTGAAAAGGAAGTGAAGCAAAGTTGTTAATAGGGGAATATGAACATTCTCTAGATGTAAAAGGCAGACTAATAATGCCAGTCAAAATAAGAGAAGACCTAGGAGAAAAATTTATTATTACCAAAGGCCTTGATGGTTGCTTATTTGGATTTTCAAAAAACGAATGGAACAACTTTGAAGAAAAACTAAAAACACTTCCACTTACTAACAAAAATGCTAGAGACTTCGTAAGATTCTTCTTATCAGGAGCTATTGAATGTGAAATAGACAAGCAGGGTAGATTTTTAATAGCTAGCAACTTGAGAGAATATGCAAATTTAGAAAAAGAAGCGGTAATCATAGGAGTCGGTACTAGAATTGAAATTTGGAACAAGGACAAATGGAAGGCTTATAACAGTGAAGAAAACTTATCTGCTGACCAAATTGCTGAAAATATGGCAAACCTTGGAATGCTTGGTATATAATCCTACTAAGGTTTATATAAATTTCCACAAAAGATAAAATTTACATAAGATAAAAAATAAAATACAAAAGAACAATAATTAAAAACAAAAGATAAGGTCCTTAATAGGATATACAAAAGAATATATTTTACTAAAGATCAAAGTAAAATATACAAGCGAAAAGTCAGCAAAATCAAAACTTTCACTAAAGATGACCAACTAAAGATAATTAATCTCCTTTCCTTTAGATTAAAATATAAAAGGATTATAAACAAAAGAAAACAAGCCAAAAGCAACAAAAGATAACTAAATTATATGTAGACAAACAGTTGGCTATTTATAGCCAACTGCTTGTACTAACTAAAAGAATATTAAAACTATTAAGGGTTTTAGTAGATTAAGGAGTAATTAATTGGAATTTAAACATATACCAGTTCTTTTAAATGAAACAATAGAAGGATTAAATATTAAGCCAGATGGAATATATGTAGATGGAACAATAGGCGGAGCTGGACACAGTAAAAAAATAATAGAAAAGTTATCAGAAAATGGATTTTTAATAGGAATAGATAAAGACGAAGAGGCATTAAATGCCGCAAAGGAAAATTTAAAAGGCTATAAAAATTTAAAATTAATACATGGAAATCATGATAATATCAAAGAAATATTAGAAAAAATAGGAATAGATAAAGTTGATGGTATATTACTTGACTTAGGTGTTTCATCATATCAACTAGATGAAAAATCTAGAGGATTTAGCTACATAGGTAATGATAAGTTAGACATGAGAATGGATAAAAGCCAAAAATTATCAGCATATGAAGTAGTAAATAGATATAAAGAAGAAAAATTGGCAGATTTGATATACAAATATGGAGAAGAAAGGTATTCAAGAAGAATTGCAAAAAATATTTGTATAGCAAGAAAAAATAAACCAATAGAAACTACAAAAGAGTTAGCAGATATAATAGAAAAATCAGTACCATTTAGCAAGGATGGCCATCCTGCAAAACGAACATTTCAAGCAATTAGAATTGAAGTAAATAATGAAATAGAGCCACTTTACAATACCGTATTAGACTGCATAAATTTATTAAAAAATGGTGGCAGATTATGTATTATTACATTCCATTCTTTAGAAGATAGAGCAGTAAAAGAAGCATATAAAGATGCAGAGGGAAAATGTACATGTCCAAAAGACTTACCATATTGCGTATGTGGAGCTAAAACACTTGGAAAAATAATCAACAAGAAACCAATAGAAGCAAGTAAAGAAGAATTAGAAATCAATTCAAGAGCTAAAAGTGCTAAATTAAGAATATTCGAAAAAAGAGAAAAAGCATAAAAATACTTAAAAAGTATGAATTAAGAGTATCATGTATTTTAAAATACGAGAAAATTCCAAAAGAAAAGAGGTGATAACTTATGATAGACTATTATGAATATGAGACCAGTCCTAGAAAAATTGATCCTGAATATGAAAGACCGGTAAATAAAAAAACAAAGACACAAAAAAAGGCAAAAAAGGATCAAAACAAGGCTGTTAAAGAATCAAGAAAAACATTTAAATACATAGTAGAAATAATACTTGCATTTGCAGTATTATTAACCATAAGTTATCGTTACTCACTTATAAATACAAGATTTTCTGAAAAAGAAAGCCTAAAATCAGAGCTGCAAGATATACAAAAGCAAAATGACCAATTGCAACTAAGCATAGAAACAGGTACAAATATAAATAACATAGAACAACAAGCAAAAGAAAAATTAGGAATGAAAAAATTGGACAATAGCCAAAAAGTATATGTTAGTTTACCTAAAGAAGACTATGTAGAATCAAGTACAGAGCAAGTTGAAACAGGAGAAGAAGAAACTTGGTGGCAAGCGTTAATAAATGATTTGTTTGGAAAAAAATAAGTTACTATTACAGATAGAACTAAGTCTCCAATATACATTTTTCCGCATTTGCTTCGAGGTTTCGCTATTCGCGAAAACTCTCGCTCGCTGCCACTTCGCTCCGGAGTCATCTGCGTTCGCTGAAATGCTACAAAACATATATTGGAGACTTTATAGAAATAGAGACCTTTTTAGGTCTTTTTTTTGTGCATTTTAATATAATTTAAAAAAGGAAAGGAAAAATAAAAATGATTGGTAGATTAAGTGTACGAAAAAGAATGAAAAACACCATTTTTTTATCAGTATTATTAATGATTACATTATTAGTAAGAATAGGTTACATACAATTAATAGAAGGCGATGAACTTAGAGAAAAAGCTTATGCGCAGCAAACTTCAGATAGAGCTGTAAATGCCAAAAGAGGAACAATATATGATGCAACAGGAAAAACAGTTTTAGCTGTGAGCAGTACGGTAGAAACTGTAACTGTAAACCCGACTCATATAAAAGACGAGGACAAAGAAAAAGTCGCACAAGAACTAAGTCTGCTTTTTGAACTAGATTATGATACTGTACTTAAAAAAGTAAAAAAGCGTTCCTCTATAGAAACAATAGTAAAAAAGGTGGATAAAGATAAAACAAATTTACTAAGGGAATGGCTAGAACAAAATAATATAACAGAGGGAATAAATATTGATGAAGACTCAAAAAGATATTATCCATTAAATAATTTGGCATCACAGGTTATAGGTTTTTGTGGCTCAGATAACCAAGGACTAAATGGTATAGAAGCAAAATATGATGATTATTTAAAAGGAAAAGCAGGCTCAATTAGCAAAGTAACAGATGCATCAGGTGGCACAATAGAGGACAATCCAGAAGAATATAATGAGCCACAAGATGGAGATGATTTAGTTTTAACAATAGATGCTAGCATTCAAGCTATAGCAGAAAAATATTTAAAAGAGGCTTGCATTGATAATGTGTGTACAGATGGTGGAAATGTGATTATAATGAACCCTAAAACTGGAGATATTTTGGCTCTAGCTGGCTATCCAGACTACAACTTAAATGATCCATTTGCGGTAGATGAAAGTTTGCCAAAAGAAGAACAAAGTACAAAAATGCAAAGTCTGTGGCGTAATAAAGCAATATCTGACACATATGAACCAGGTTCAACATTTAAGCTTGTAACAGCGTCAGCAGCTTTAGAAGAAGGAATAACTACAACAGATAAAGCAGGTGAATTTACATGCATTGGTTACATAGATGTAGCAGGAGTAAAAATGAAATGCTGGAGATATTACAGACCACATGGACCAGAAAGTCTAAGGCAGGCTTTAATGAATTCTTGTAACCCAGTATTTATTGGCCTTGGAGAAAAAATAGGAGTTCATAAATATTATGAATATCTAAATAAATTTGGCTTTTTTAGAACAACAGGTATAGATTTACCACGGAGAAGCAAATTCAATATTTTTAAAAGAAGAAAAAGTAGGCCCAGTAGAACTTGGCACAATTGCATTTGGGCAAAGATTTGAGGTAACACCAATACAAATGGCAACAATGCTGTCAACCATAGCAAATGGTGGAGTTTATACACAGCCTAGAATTGTAAAACAAATAATAAGCAACACAGAAGTTGATGAAAACGGAAACAAAAAAGTTACCAATATAGAAACGATTCATGGTGACAGAGTAATATCAGAAGAAACAGCCAAAAGCGTATTAAGCATGATGTACACAGTTGTAGATGAAGGAACAGGAAAAAATGCAAAGGTAGCAGGCTATTCTATAGGAGGAAAAACAGGAACATCAGAAGATGGAGTAAATACAGAAAAATACGTAACATCATTTATTGGAACAGCTCCAATAGAAGACCCAGAGGTTGTGGTACTAATTACGTTATATAATCCTACAGGTGAAGGGGGACATCAAGGAGGAGGAGTTGCAGCACCAGTTGCAGGTCAAATTTTTAGTGAGATACTTCCATATTTAGAAGTTCAAAAAAATGAATAGCTAGAGGGATATAAATTAAAAAAAGCCTAATTGTATAATTAAATTTTATATTTGAATTCAAAAAAAAGCATTAAAACAATTTTTTTGACAATCAAAAATTGATCAAAACAATAAAAAATCCATTGACTTTAAGTAAAAATCATGGTAAAATAATACTGTTATTTAAGATGCCTTTATAGGCTCTTCGAATAGCAGTGTTATTTTGACTTTGCAAAATGAGTTAAATAATATATTTTAATTCGTTTAGGCAGGCAAAATATTTTAAAAATTAAATCAGGAGGTGAAATTTAAGTGCCAACAATTAATCAATTAGTAAGAAAAGGAAGAAAATCATCAAAAGCAAAATCAAAGTCACCAGCTTTACAACATGGATTCAATTCTATGAAGAATAAGCAAACTAATGCAAGAGCACCTCAAAAAAGAGGAGTCTGCACAGTTGTAAAAACTGTTACACCTAAAAAGCCAAATTCAGCTTTAAGAAAAGTAGCAAGGGTTAGACTTTCAAATGGTTATGAAGTTACTTCTTATATTCCTGGTGTAGGACACAACCTACAAGAACACAGCGTTGTTCTAATTAGAGGTGGAAGGGTAAAAGATTTACCTGGTGTTAGATACCACATTATAAGAGGAACACTTGATACAGCAGGTGTTAAAGACAGAATGCAAG
>CALXZV010000070.1 GCA_944393335.1 uncultured Clostridia bacterium
GCTCCATTAGCTTTTTTTCAATAATATCTTGTATGTCTTCTACAAGAATCCTTTTTTTGTCTAGTTCCTCTACATACTTAATTATTCCTTTTATTTCTTCTTTAGTAGCTCTTTCTTTTGGTCTAACTTCTTTGTTAGCCTTTTCAATTGCTGTTTGAATTTTGCTTCTGTCAAAGTCTACGACTCTTCCGTCTCTTTTTATTACCTTCATTTTGCTACCCCCATTTCTGCATTTAACAATGTTTTGCATTAAAGCTACAATTTTGCTTATAATATGAAAAATTTGATTTTCTCTTTCGCAAAACTTCTTTTAGTTTTGCTACTTTTTTAAACCAAACTAATATTACTATTGAAGTTTTTAAAAGTCAAATGATTTTGTGCCTTCACATATGTTCATTTTTTATGTTTCCGTAGGCGTTTTTTGTCTATTTTTTGCTTATTTTGAGTTTTTTGTCTTTTTGTCTTTTTTGTTTTAATTTTATAACTAAGTCGCTTTTTTGTAGGGTTTGAAGCCCAATATGACATTTTTGTTACATTTGGGAATTTGACGCAAAAACAGACGATTTATGGAATTTGTTTATTCAAAAATCGTCTATTTTTATTTATAATATTCAATTATGTTTCCTTTTATTATGCTTTTATGTTGCATTTTATGAACTCTGTTATTCAATTTTGTGTTTTATAAATTGTGTTATGCAACTTGTGACTTTATAAATTATAATATGTAATTTTGCACTTAACCAAAAAACATTGCTATGCTTGCTTTTCTCTAGCTTTTACTACAAGTCTTTGTTGTCCATAATTCGTACAAGTAATTAGTGTTATTTCTCTTTGACCATTTGTTAACTGACTTGTACAACTTACATCTGTTGGCTCAACAACATATCTATTATACACTACATAAGTTACTTTATTTCCATTTAAGTCTGTTAGGCTAATTTCATCACCTATTGATGCTCCACTAAGTTTTCCAAACATTTTTCCGCTTCTGTAGTTGTGCCCTACAATGCAGTAATTTCCAACTTTATTTGGATTTGGTCCCCAATATTTACAAAGTGAAATTTTTAGCAAATCTTCTGACTCTTCAGAAAGGACTGGATAATTAATTCCTAGTTTTGGATAGTCTAGTATTGCCTCTGTTTCGTATGTTTGACCATCAGCTGTTGTTACTTCTGAGTCTAATGTATTTGTGGTAGTCGTTGTATGCATTTCTACTATTGGAACTTCTTCCTCAGTTGGTTCATCATCCAGTGCTACAACTATAAAACTATCTTCTACAGTTGTTTGATCATTCATTTGATTTAGTATTTCTCTAGAAATTGACTCTTTTTGGCTTTTGTCATATTCTGCAAAAACATAATATCCGGTTAAAATTACGATTAATACTAAGCATAGTATAAAAATAACTTTATATGTTTTTCTTTTTCTCTTTAGTTCTGGTGTTACATATACTTTTTCTGATACTAATATTTGATTCATAATTCCTCCCTTCTAAAAATTTTTTGCACTTTTATTTTGTAAGTTATCTTGCATTTTACTATGCTTTAAGGTTTGGCTTTCTTAGTCCAGTACAATATTTGCAAGGCAAAATGTGCATGCTGAAAGCTTCGCTTTCTTTAACGCTCTTATATAACTTTTTCTTTATTGGACTTGTCAAATAAATTTGTAATCTCTGCAAATTGTTCTAAACTTAGATTTTCTCCTCTTGTGTTCTCTTCTATTTTACACTCTTTTAGTATATTTTTCAACACTTCTTTGTCAATTATACTTGATAGCGAGTTTAAAATTGTTTTTCTTCTTTGAGTAAAGTTAGTTTTTATAATGTCAAAGAACAATTTTTCATTGTTGACTTTAACGGCTTTTTCATCTTTTTTTGTTATTTTTACAATAGAAGATTCTACCTCAGGAGATGGTATAAAATATTCCTTTGGCACATTTGCAATTATTTTGCTATCTGCATAATATTTTACATAGTAAGTAATCGCTCCTGCCTTTTTTGTACCAGGCTCTGCACATATTCTTTCTGCTACTTCTTTTTGTATAAGTATGGTTATGTCTTTTATATTGGTATTAAGTAACTTAGTTATAATAGAAGTAGTTATATAATATGGCAAATTTGCAACGACCTTGGCTTTTGGGGCAATTTTGTCTATGTTTACGTGTAAAATATCATCTTGAATAATTTGCACATTATTGTACAATTTAAAACGTTCTTCTAGAATTTTTACCATTTTGGCATCTAGCTCAACTGCTATAACCTTATTAGCCTTTTCTGCCAAAATAGCGGTTAATGTTCCAAGTCCTGGCCCTATTTCAATAACTGTATCCTCCTTGGTAACATCTTGTGCGATTGTTTGCAAACTTTGTTCATCAAATAAAAAATTTTGTCCTAATCTTTTATTGGGATGAACATCATATTTATTCATTATATATTTGGTTTCTTCAAAAATGTTCATTGCTATCCTTTCTTTTTTCAGTTGGGGACGGTCCTAAAATGAAAAAATTGCTTACGCCAAACAATATATCTATTTTCACATTCTCGGCGCGGGTCGCTGCTTGCTCCAGCTTGAGAATGAAAAATAGACATATTGCTTTGGCTTAACTCTAACATTTTCGAAAAAGGACCGTCCCCAACTGAAAAATTAGTATTGTGTTGTGTTAGTTTCTTGTTGCAAAGTTACATTTATTACTGTGCCTTCGTCAACACTTGTTCCTGCGATTGGATCTTGTGCTATTACTATTCCGCTTCCTGTGCTTGCTATGTTTAAGTTTTTGGCTTTTAGCATTATTTTAGCTTGTTCAAAGGTAACACCTTTTAGGTCTGGAACTGTTTGTGATACTCTTTCATCATTGCCTTCTACATATAGCTTAACTATGCCACCTTCTGTTAAGGCTGTTCCTTTTGGTGGAACTTGTTCTTTTACAATATCATCTGCAGATGCATTTGTGCTGTATTCTAAGCCTGCTGATTGCAATATTTTTTGAGCCTCTGCAACTGTTTTGTTAACTACATCAGGTGTGTTAATTGTTTGTGTTGTAGTTGAGCTATTTGAGTCATTTGAAGGTATATCTAAGTATGGTAATACTTCTGACAATATTTGAGACACTGCAGGAGCTGCAATACTTCCACCAAAGTGGTTTGAAGCTTGTGGGTCATATAGTGTAAGTAAACATACTACTTTTACATTTTCTACTGGTGCAATTGCTATAAATGATGCTACATATCCTTCTTCTGGTTTGTCTGGATTAGGTTCAGATGTACCTGTTTTTCCACCTATAGTGTAACCTTTAACTTGAGCATAACTTCCGCCACCTTCTTCTACAACAGATTGCATTATGCTTTTCATTTTGTCCGCTGTGTCTTCTGATATAACTTGTCTAACTTCTTTAGTTTCTACATTTGTAATTGTACCAGTTTCTGGGTTCTCTATTTGTTTTACAACATGAGGTGTAACCAACACACCATCATTTGCAATGCTTGATACTGCCGTTATTAATTGAAGTGGTGTTATTGTGAATCTTTGTCCAAATGACATTGTGGCAAGTTCTACTGGTCCAACATTTTCTTCTGCCCAAAATGAACTTGTTCCTTCACTTGGCAAGTCTACGCCCGTTTTATCAAAAAATCCAAATGCTTTTAAATATTTATAAAATGTACTTACACCTATTCTTTGTCCTAGCTGAATTAATGCTGGGTTACATGAATTTTCTAGAGCATTTCTTAAGCTTTGACTTCCATGTCCAGCGGATTTACTACAGTTTATTTTTCTATCAGCTACCATTTCATATCCAGAGCAGAAAAAGTCTCCTGGTGTATCAGTTTCTACAACGTTTTCTTCTAATCCTATTGAAGCTGTAATAGTTTTAAATGTAGAACCTGGTTCATAAGTATCTAGCACTGCTCTGTTTCTCCACATTGAGTATAGTTTATTTGTTTGCTCTTGTTGAGATAAACTGTCCCATCCATCACTATACCATTCATTTGGTGTGTAAGGATCATTTAGGTTATAATCTGGATATGTTGCCATTGCTAGAATACTGCCATCTGATGGATCCATTATTATAACATTTCCACCTCTTTCGCATTTGTTTTCTTCAACTGCTTGTTTTAAATATTTTTCAGCAATTGTTTGTATATTTGAGTCAATTGTTAAATAAATGTTGCTTCCATTTTCAGGTGCTATGTATTCTTCGTTTTGATCTGGAATAGCTTCTCTTGTAACATCTATTGCTGTTGTAAGTCTGCCAGATGTACCTTTTAACACATCATCATAGCTTAGCTCTATACCATCTAGTCCTTGATTGTTGCTTCCACAAAATCCTATAACATTTGACGCTAAGTTGTTGTAAGGATAATACCTTTTAACATCTGCATCTATATTTACCCCAGCTATTGCTTTATTTTCTTCTAGCCATGTTTCAAGCTCTGAAACCTTGTCTGTTTCTACCTTTGATACTATAGTCTCTACACTATTTGAACTTGTAAGTTTTTTGTAAACTTCTTCTCTATCTAAAGAAAAAATTTCTGCCATTTTATCTGCCATTTTATTTCTTAATTCATCTGTTGCTTCTTCATCTGTTTGACCATTTTTCCCTTTTGCTTTTATATAACTTGGATTTACTGAAATAGTATCTACATCAACACTTATAGCAAGTGCCTTGCCTGTTGAATCATATATTGTTCCTCTTTTTGCACTAATTAATGTACTTGAAGTAGACTGACTGTACTCTCTTCTTTTTAGTTCTTCTCCATCTACAAATTGGAGCCATGCAACTCTACATAGCAAAAATACAAATAAAGCTAGAATACTAACTCCTATTATTAGCATTCTTTTAGGACTAATTTTTATTTGCCTTTGGCTATTTATTGACACTACATTATTCTTTTTGTTTCTTGGAACTTTTTTAAATTTATTTGACATTTGTACTTTCCTTTACTTTTAAATTTAATATTATTACCTTAAATTTTTTCATAGTTAGCAAATTTCTTTTAAATATTTAAGGTTTATGTAACTAAAATTTATATATAATATTACAATTATATTTTACAGGAAAAGTGCAAAAAAATCAATGAAAATTATGTGAATTTTCATTGATAAAATTTATAGCTCTACATCTACATTTTTCATATTGCTTTTGTCTTCTATTTCAAACAATTTAGTTGGTTTAAATTTAAAAATTTTAGCAATTATATTATATGGTACTACACTTATTTTTGTATTATAATTTGTAACATCTATGTTGTATATTCTTCTTGCTGCTTGCAATTGATTTTCAGTTTTAACTAAACTTTTTTGCAAATTTAAGAACTGTTCACTCGCTTTTAATTCCGGATAATTTTCAACTAAAGCAATAAGATTGTTCATTTTATTATTTAATTCTTCTCCAATTGTCAAATCCTTAGTATCATTGTATTTTGCTCTTAGATTAGTGATATTTTCTAAAGTCTGCTTTTCATATTTTGCATATTCTTTTACTGTTTCAACCAAATTAGGTATAAGGTCGAACCTTTGTTGACAATACACTTCTATTCCCGATGCAGATTGTTCATATTTTCTTTTTAGACTAACCAAAGTATTGTACATTATGATTATTACAATTATTAAAAAAATTAATATTATTCCAATTAAAAACCACATTGTTACCTCCTACAATATTACATCATTTATTGATCTTATAAGCATACTAGATAATTTTAAAGAAAACTCCAATGTTTTATAATACCTATATAAACGTTCTTTATTTAAGGCTTCTTCCATAATGTTGCCATTTTCAAACATTTGCCCACACTTAAATCGTATAAATAAGTCATTTTCTTTAATAGTTATTTCAAAGTCAAATTTCATTTCTTGTTTAAATTCAACAATCATTTGCATTATATCCACAGATAGGATTTGCATTGTTAGCATCCTATTATCTGAAAATACATCAAAAACTTCTTCAAATTCTGGTGAATCCAACTCTATTTTCATCTTATTTAATGGTGAATTAAATAATGGAATTTTATTTAAAAATGAGTTATTCCCTTTATCTTTTTTAAAATAAATAGTGGAATTTATATTTTTAGGTAACTTTGCATCAATAAATAAGCCACTAAATATATTTTGATAATAAATATGTCCTTCATCATCTTGAACCTTTTTTTGCGTTAAGATTTCAGCCAAATTAAATGGAGTATTACTTTCTAAAGTACCTTTGATTAAATCTTGCGAACTGTATCTATCATATTTTTCAAATCCTGCTTTATTATATATTGTTGAACTTATTCCGTAAATTTGGGCTATATACAAAATCTTGATTAAAAGATTTTATAAGTGGATAGATTACATTTTCTTTATATTTTTTATTATATTCTTGTTTTCTTGTAGTCATTTTTTTAGCTATGCTAATAATGTAAATTGCAAATATCATTATAAGAGTAAACATGAAAATAATTTCAAAAAGGCCGAATTTTTTAAATATAAATTCAAATAAAATATAAATTAATGCAAGCGTTACAAAAAAGGCTAAAATTGTTGTTAAGACTCTGTTAATCATTTCTTTTTGAGCCAGATTTCTATAACTTTCAAGTTCATCTTTATTTTTGGAAAATAGCTCATTATATAGTCTTTCAAATTTTTCATCATTCATTAGTTTTTCTCCTTGCACAAGTTTTTGTATAATTTTAATGTTACATATATTTTAACATATTTTTTATAGATTGCAATAAAAATGCTTGCTTCTTTAAAGGCAAACCCAGCACAAGCAGAAGATGCATACTTCTATTTGTGCTGGGTTTGGTTATTTAAATAGTTATTAGTTTAATTTATATTTAATAGTGTTTTGATACATTTGTGATTGTCAAACAGAACCGTCCCTATTGACATAAATAAAACCTCCCTTAAAATATATTTTGTAATTATTTTACATAATATATTTTAAAGGAGGTTCTCTATATTTTCAAGTATATTTTCACGATTTTCATTGATTTAGGCTCTATATTTTAATTTACGACCACACGCAAGCGTTTAGTACTAATATTTTATTCTTATCTTTTTAACCACAAAAAAGCTACATATTTTAGGTTTTTAAATTCTCCTAAAATACATAGCTTTCTTTCTATGTTTATTTATCTTTTTATTAAATTCTACGATATATATATATATATACAGCCTCAAGGCTTTCAAGGTTTACCATTTATCTTTCTCCTTTGTCTTTTGCTGTATATATTCTATACCAAATATTTTTTATTTGTCAACAGATTTTTAGTTTTTTATTCTCCTACCCAAGATACTGCTTTATTTCCTATTGTACATCCCCAAGGTGAACCTGATATACTTCCAGCTCCTTTGTGGATTATTATTTCTGATAAATTACTTGCACCGCTAAACGCATTTATATCTATTTGCTTTATATTTGATTGTATTTCTAT
>CALXZV010000071.1 GCA_944393335.1 uncultured Clostridia bacterium
ATTATTATTTCTGATAAATTACTTGCACCGCTAAACGCATTTATATCTATTTGCTTTATATTTGATTGTATTTCTATTTTCTTTATGCTTGTGGAATAAGAAATTATTCCTCCTTCTATTTTTTCTATACTAGATGGCAATACTATATTTTCTGCTTCTGTATACATTAAAGCATAAGATTTTATAGTTGTAACAGTATCTGGTATTTGTACATCTGTCAAATCTGATTTTACCCAATATAGCTCTGTTCCATCTTCACTTAATATATATTCATTATTTATTGAATTTAAATATAGATTGTCTGTACTCACTTCTATACTTTTTATATTATAATATGCATACTTATTAATATTTTTTACATTTTTCGGTAATTTAATATAATTGATTGTCGGGAATGTGCCCCATCCTGTAGTTGTATCTCCCACATAACTTTCTGGTAATGTTATTCCTGTTATTGTTTTATTATCCAAAAAGCTCCTCTTACTATATTCTGTACTCCTTCTTTTATTGTTATATTTCCTTTATCAAAATTTCTATATAGGATTGTTCCATCTTTATTATATAAGTTATATCGTTCATCTGTAGAAAAATAATTGTTTCCACTAGATACTGTTATTTTGCTTAATTTACTATTAGCAAAAGCTAAACTTTCTATACTTTTCACATTTGTTGGTATATTTATTGTTGTTAATGAACTACAATTTGCAAAAGCTGATGAACTTATTTTTTCAACACTTTCTTCAATATTTGCACTTGTTACATTAGATAAAGCCAATACTAATGTCTTTAAATCTTTTGAATATAAAATTCCATTTTTAAATTCAAAATAATTGTTTTCACTTGTATCTATTGTTTGTAATGTTGAAGGTAATGAACTTCCACTTGCTATTGTTTTTAAATTGCTAGGTAATTTAATTTCTGTTATCCCTGTCCCCGCGAAACATTCAGCGTCTATTTGTTCTAATCTTTCTGATAATTCTATATTATTTAATTTTGTACAACCTATAAAGACTTGATCTTTTAATATTTTTAAGTTATTAGATAATTTTACTTTTTTTAAATTCGTATCACCTCTAAAACATCTACTACCTACCTCTGTTATAGTATCTGGCATTTCTACTGTTGTTAGATTTGTACAACTGCTAAAAGCATCTGATCCAATTTTTTCTACCCCATCTTCCATTATTACATGCTCTAGTGTTGGGTTATTTGCAAATGCATTTTGTGCTATTTCTTTACATGTTCCTGGTATTATTATTGTTTTTAAGCCTTCTAAGTTTGAAAATGCTCCTTCTCCTATTTTGGTTACTCTTTCTGGTATTGTTAATGTTCCGTCTTCACTCATAAGTAGCAAGTTTCCATATGATGATAATAACTCTCCTTCTTCTGTTATATCATATGGGTTTACTTCTATTCCTAGACTTTGTGCTATCTTTATTTCATTTATATCTTTTGTGTTTATTAATAGCTCGCCTTTTATTACTTCTAACTTTTCTAAATATTCATCTGAGATACTACTTATTATTGTCTTTATATTTCCTTCTTCTCCCTCAGGCTGAGTGTTATAGTTTAATTTTGTCTTTCCTGCTGTTAATGTATCTCGCATAAAGCCAGTATTATCTAATTCTTTTCCTACTCCATACATTTCTAGTTCTTCTTTATATGTTGCGAGTTCTGATGTTAGTCTTGCATTACTTGCTCTTGTTATTATCCCATTATCTCCTATTGTTAGATTAATGGCTACACCAGCTAATATTAGTAGTGCTATTATTGTTACAACTAGTGCTATCAAAGTAATACCTTGAACTTGCTTTTTAAATTTCTTTAATGTATATCTTTTACTTTTTACATCTACGTTTTGTACTTCATTTTCCATAAAATTTAAACTTTTTTCTTCATTTACTCTTGTACTTTTCATTATTTCCCCCATTTCTTATGTATTTTGATATAAATATTATTAGTATCTTTAACTAAATTTATACTTTATCTTTAGTTCATCTCCTGAATTTTATAAAATTGTATTTATAAAGTAGCTTTTGTTTTCTTGCACTTGTATTGTAACACTAAAAAAAATTGTTATCTACTGTTTTTGTGAGTTATTTTTATAAGAGTTATTAAAATTGTTAGGTTTGTTGTAAACTATAAGTATTGAAAAAGCTTGACTTTGAGTAAATTCAGAAAGGAATGTATTTTTAGATGGTAAAATTAAACGTAAAAAAATTGTTAGAGCAAAAGAAAAAATCTAAATACTGGCTATTTAATCAATTGAATAATGTTGGAAATATTAGCTATAGTAATTTTAATAATCTTGTAGAAAATAGAACTGGCTCAATTAAATATTCTAATATTGAAAAACTTTGTAAAATATTAGATTGCAAGCCAAATGATTTATTTGAAATTACTGATGAAGAAAATTAGTTGTATAATATTATAAACTTTAATTAACAAATTTGATTTTAAATACGGTCTTTAAACACTTTTGCTCTTACCATCTAAGTAAGAGCATTCCTTTTTATTTCGTTTTCTAACTCATCTCGTATTAAATATCCAAACAAAAATATTTGCTTTTCTATTTCACTTTGCATTTTATTTTGTGTGTCCCAGTATTCTTCAAATAATTGTTTTTGTTCATTGCTAAAATTTGAGTTTATTCTGTTTTCAATATTTTGCCTTTCTTGTTTTAGTTCTTTATATTCTTGAGTTTCTACAAACATATCTTCTTCAAATTGTTCAAATATTTTTAATAGTAGTGGAAATTTAGATGTATCTATTTTTTGAGACTTATTAGTTCCTATGATTTTATCAAAGTTTTCTATTATTTCTTTTTCATTTTTCATTTGATTTTCCTCCCATTTATTGTATAGATTATTTTTCTATACTTTAGTATATCTTTTCTTTTGCTTATTATATGCACTTTTATATTGTTTATACGCATTTTCGTATTTTTAATTTAAAACGTTTGACTTTATATAAATAATTTTATAACATTTTTTAATATATGTCTATACATTTTACTAAATTTCGTAAATTTGTTGTTTTTAAAAACTAGCTTTTATTTAAATTAAAGCTAGTTTTTGTGTCAATGTGGACACTCCTTTTTGACACTTGGTCGTGTCAAAATAGGAGCTGTCCCCAATTGACAACCCCAAATTGATATTTATTCCCCTTCAAAGATTTGGTCAAATTCTTCTCCAGTAATTTTTTCTTTTTCTACAAGTACTTCGGCAACTCTGTCAAGTTTATCTCTATGGGCATTTAATATAGATTTTGCCTGTGCATATGCGTTATCTATTATTCTTTTTACTTCTTCATCTATAAGACCTGCAGTTTCTTCTGAGTATGATTTTTCATGTCCCCAGTCTCTGCCTATAAATACTTCGTCTTGATCTGAGCCAAGTGTTATTGTTCCTATTCTGTCACTCATACCATATTTAGTAACCATAGCTTTTGCAATTTGTGTAGCTCTTTGTATGTCGTTGCTTGCACCTGTTGAAATATCTCCAAGTACAAGTTCTTCTGATGCTCTACCACCAAGTAATGATACTATGTTTTCTTGCATTTCTGTTTTAGATATAAATGATTTATCTTCTGTTGGTCTATACATTGTATATCCACCAGCCATACCTCTTGGTATAATAGATATTTCGTGTACTGGGTCTTGTGTTTTTAAATATCTACTTACAACTGCGTGGCCACCTTCATGGTAAGCAACAAGTTTCTTTTCTTTGTCGCTTCTTACTCTTGTTTTCTTTTCTGGACCCATAGTTACTTTTACCATGGCATCTTCTATTTCACTTTCGCCTATCTCGTGCTTTTCTCTTCTTGCTGCTAAAAGTGCGGCTTCGTTAAGCACGTTTTCTAGGTCAGCACCTGTAAATCCTGATGTATTTTTAGCTATTATGCTTAAATCTACATCTGGAGCTAATCTTTTCTTTCTTGCATGTACTTCAAGTATTTGTTCTCTTGCTTTTACATCTGGAGCTGGTACTACAATTTGTCTATCAAATCTACCTGGTCTTAATAATGCTTTATCTAGTACATCTGGTCTATTTGTTGCAGCTAAAACAATAACTCCTTCATTTGCAGAGAAACCATCCATCTCAACAAGCATTTGGTTCAATGTTTGTTCTCTTTCGTCATGTCCTCCGCCAAGGCCTGCTCCTCTTTGACGTCCAACTGCATCAATTTCATCTATAAATACTATACAAGGAGCATTTCTTTTTGCTTCTTCGAATAGGTCTCTTACTCTTGATGCACCAACACCAACAAACATTTCTACAAAGTCTGAACCACTTATTATAAAGAATGGCACTCCAGCTTCTCCTGCAACTGCTTTTGCTAAAAGTGTTTTACCAGTACCTGGCTCACCTACTAAAAGCACACCTTTTGGTATTCTTGCTCCCATGTCTGTATATTTTTTTGGATTTTTTAAGAAATCTACTATTTCTTGTAGTTCTTCTTTTTCTTCATCTATTCCTGCAACATCTTTAAATGTTACTTTGTTTCTATCATTTGCACTTACCATTTTGGCTTTGCTTTTTCCAAATGGCATTGCTCCTTTGCCTTGTGACTGAGGTCCACCAATAAATAGCATAAACATAAGTATTAAAAGCACAATTGATGATATTGGAAGTAATAAGTCAGATACAATTAACCAGAAAGATTTATCTGCTTCTGTAACATTGATGGTGTTGTCATTCATTGATGTATTTAGATTTTCCATTAAGTTATCTACACTTGGAATATTTACATTCTTAATGTTAGAGTCATTTTTTAATTTTACCTTTGCAGATTCTCCACCATATGCTATTTCAATGTCTGTAACTTCTCCCGCTTCTATTTTAGAAAGTAATTCTGAGTATGTAAGCTCGTTGTTTGTTCCATTTAAAATTGCTGGTATTATGAATAATAAGATTATACCTATTACTAGCCAAGCTGCTAATGTTTTTATACTGTTTCTCAAAGCCGTTTCCTCCTTAAATAATAATTAAAAGATTATTGCCTTCTTGTAGACTAACACATAAAATTTATTTATGCAATAGTTTTTCAAAAAGATTTTTCGTTGTAAACGTTGGTAATACTGAGCTTTTCTTACGGAAGTTTATGGTAAGGGTATAAAAATTATTTTTTTATTTTCTATTAAAATTTTTAAATTTTTGTTTGGATATATGTATTTATTTCCGACGTTTCGTTTGCACATTTTAATTATGTCATCTACATTGACTTTTTCTATATTTCTAGCACTTCCTAGCGCTTTACTAATTGTATATAAAATTAGGTTTTGTTGCACACTTAAGTCCAATTTTTGGAACTCAGGTAAGTCAAGTTCTATTTTCCCTAGGGACGGAGACCCTATCTTATTATATATATTTTCTACTTCGTTTTTTATGTGCGTATTTTGTACCTTTACTATTTTAGATAGGTTACTTAGACTTTGCACTATGTTTGGGTTAAGTTCTTTTATTTCTGGTAAAATTTTGTTGCGAATAATGTTTCTTCTATATATATTTTCTTTATTTGTGCTGTCTATTCTTGGCTGTAGGTTGTTTTTAGAGCAATATTCTTCTATGTCTTCTCTTGTGCAATTTATTAAAGGTCTTATGTATTTGCCATATTCCTGTGCTTGTATGCCTTCTAAACCTGTTAGTCCTGAGCCTCTTATAATGTTTAAAAGCATTGTTTCTGCATTGTCATTCATATTGTGTGCAATTGCTATTTTATTTGCATTCTCTTTTTCTGCTACTTCATTAAAAAAGTCATATCTTATTTTTCTTCCAACTTCTTCTGTTCCCTTTTTTTGCTCTTTTGCAATTTTTTCAACCTCAGCCCTTTTTACATAGCACTTTATACCCATTTTTTCGCACACGTTTTCCACAAATTGTTCATCTTCTGTGGAATCTTTACGAATTAAATGGTTTATGTGTGCACAAATGAGTTTAATGCCTAAGTAATCTTTGTATTTATTTAAGCATGTCAAAAGAGTAATAGAGTCAGGGCCACCTGAAACCCCAACTACTATTACATCTCCTTTGTTTATTAAATTATTTTCTTTAATTGTATCTAAAAAGTTTTGCTCTAATTTGTCTAATCTTTTTGCCATGAATTATCCTCTCTAATTAGTTTGACGCCGCCAAAATTGTAATTATTGTTCAATCTATCCATTGTATTTGTTTGCAAACTTCGTATAACTTGGCATCCACAATAGCTCTACTGTACCTGTAGGACCTGCTCTATGTTTTGCTATTATAACTTCTGCAATATTTTTTGCTTCTGTTTCTGGGTTATAATAATCATCTCTATATAAAAACATTACTATATCGGCATCCTGTTCTATTGAACCAGATTCACGTAAGTCCTGAAGCATAGGTCTATGGTCTGGTCTTGCTTCTGGTGCACGAGATAACTGTGAAAGTGCTATAACCGGTACATCTATTTCTTTTGCTAAAATCTTTAAAGATCTACTTATTTCGGCTATTTCCTGCTCTCTACTTTTTGTATTTCCGCTTCCTTGTATAAGTTGTAAATAGTCTATTACTACTAAACCTATATTTTTTTCAAGCTTTAGCTTTCTGCATTTTGCTCTTATTTCTGCTATGTTTATGCCTGCACTATCATCAATGTATATTCCTGCTGATTCTGAAAGTTCTCCTGAAGCTATTGCTAGTTTTGACCAATCTTCATCGCTTATATCACCTTTTGCAACCTTTTCGCTGTCTACCATTGCTTGAGAACATAGAATTCTGTTTGCACATTGTTCTTTTGACATCTCTAAGCTGAATACTACTACTGGTGTATTTGCGCTTACTGCAGCATATGTTGCAATATTTAAAGCAAATGCTGTTTTACCCATAGCTGGTCTTGCTGCAATTAGTACCAAATCTGATTTATGGAATCCAGCTGTTTTATTATCTAAATCTACAAATCCTGATGCAACGCCTGTTATGTGTTGTTTTTGATTATACAATTGTTCTAATTCTGTAAATGAATCTACTAAAATATCTCTAATTGAGCTATAACCTTTTTGAGATTTTCTTTGCATTAAGTCAAATATTTTCTTTTCCGCATTGTCCATAAGAATTTCTACTTCTTCATTTTGGTCATATCCAATTTCGATAAGTTCATTTGCAGTTTTTATTAAGCTACGAAGTATTGATTTTTCTTCTACTATTTTTATATATTTTTCAACGTTTGCTGTTGTTGGAACTTTATCTGGAAGTGTTGCTAAATATTCTAG
>CALXZV010000072.1 GCA_944393335.1 uncultured Clostridia bacterium
TATGAAAAGCACAATAACTTAGGTGGAATTTTAGAACATGGAATACCTGAATTTAGGCTAGATCCTAAAGTTTTAGATAAAACTATAAATTCAATACTAAGATTAGGCATTAAAGTAGAATATAACAAAGAAATAGGAAATAATATACAAATAGAAGAAATATCTCCAAAATATGATGCCACAATCTTGGCAATAGGAGCAAATGTTTCTAGTAAAATGAATATTCCGGGCGAAGATTTACAAGGAGTATACGGTGGAAATGAATTGCTAGAAAATAAAAATTATCCAGACTTTAAAGGAAAAGTAGTTGCAGTTAGTGGTGGCGGCAATGTTGCTATGGATACTGCAAGAACAGTTGCAAGATTAGGTGCTAAAAAAGTATTTGTAATTTATAGAAGAGCAGAAGAACAAATGCCAGCAGAGAAAAAAGAAATTGAGGATGCAAAAAAAGAAGGAATAGAATTTTTATTTCAAAACAATATTGTAAAAATACTTGGAGATAAAAAAGTAGAAGAAATAGAATGCATAAGAACTAAGCTTGTACAAAAAGAAGGAGAAACAAGGTTATCACCGGTAAATATAGAAGGCAGTAATTATAGAATGAGGATGGATAGTGTTATAATGGCAGTAGGTTCAAAACCAGAAGAAAAGGACATTGCTGGATTTGAAAAAAATAAATGGGGATATGTAAATACAGATGAAGAAAAGAAAACATCAATAAAAAATGTTTATGCAATAGGAGACATAGCGGGAAACAAGGCGACAGTTGCATGGGCTGCAAGGTCGGGAAGAGATGTAGCTTTTGAGATAATAGAAAGACTAAAATAAAGAGGTTTCATTAAGAAACCTCTTTAAAAGTCTGAGAGAATTTTTTATTTAATACTTTGACGTTCATATTCATTAGCATTTCCAGCAAACCAATTTTTAATAGAATGAAAGAAAATACTAACTTTTGAACGAGGTACAATTGCCAATGCTTTGTTATTTACTATAGCTTCATATCTAGCGTCTAATTCATTCATTTTTTGAATATAAAATTCATTAAAATATGAATAATTATCTGTCAAGCCAATTAAATTTTTAAAGCTATATAAATATTTTCTATATTCTTCAATTCTTGTAATAGAAAGCAAATTTTTAGTCTCCCTATTAAAGAAAGATGTAAATATCAAATTTTGTGTAGAGAAAAATGTCTTTTTTATTTTTTCTTTATAACCATTTATCTTATCAGTACAAGCCTTAAATTTTTTATAAGGTAAATCTTGAGTTTGAATCTTTGTATTTAGCTCTGCAATTTTACCTTCATAAGCAACTATTTTATCCAAATTTTGTTGAATTTTATATGCTTCATCTTCACCACAAGCAGCAATAAATCTGTCATAAAAGGCTGTGTTAGCAAAAATAGTGCTGTCAAACATCGTAGCAAAGTTTGATACATAACCAATTTGTTTAACTAAGTTACAAACTAAAGGATAATAAGAAGGGCTGTCTGTAGGAAGTGTAATGTCATAATATTTAACTGTATCAGGTTTTTCGCCAGTTAAATATGATGAAATAAGTTGGACAGAACCCTCGTTTAAAGCTTCGCCATAAGCTTTGTTTCCAACATAAGTGCAAAGACCTAATTTTTTCAAATTTCCTTTAGAGTCCTTTACCTCTTGAAGATGATGAATACACTCATGAACAGCAAGTTTTTTTATTTTATCAAAAGTAAGACCCTTTCTAAAATAAATAGATGAATTTTTATAATAATAGCAAGCGTCAGACTGGCCCTGTGGCATTTCTGCAATGTACATAGGAAGCCTTGCTATGCTCATAAATACAGTGTTATATTTAAGCTTTAATTCAGGCATTTTGGAGCACAATAATCTTGAAACATAGGTTGCAATTTCATTTACATTTAGTGTGCTTATTGGACATATAACTTTAATGCCTTCTTTTTCTAATTCTTGACTAATAGTATCCATAAAATACTTCTCCTTAGTTTAATTATCTACATTATAGCACCATGTAGTGCAAATATAAATTACAAAAACATTAAGTTAATATTACATTTTTGTAATATTTTCAGTTGGGGACGGTCCTAAATCGAAAATTTTAATTTTTATAGTCACAATATATATTCTTTCTCATTTTACGGCGGAACCACCACCGCACGTTTCGCTACGCTCCTAAAGGTGCATTCGCTCGACTAAAATGTCAAGAACATATATTGTAACTAAAGATTATTTATTTTTTCGATTTAGGACCGTCCCCAACTAAAAAATTTCAAAAAAAGCCTTGTCAAAAGGCTTTTTCTTTGATATAATAATATACGTTGAAAAATACACACACAAATGGAGTTTAAAATAGTGCCTAAAAGGTAATTTTAAATGATGAAGTTTGTGGAGGAATAAAACTAAAAGGAGGAATTTAAAATGGCAGTAGTTGCAATGAAACAATTACTAGAAGCAGGTGTGCATTTTGGACACCAAACAAGAAGATGGGATCCTAGAATGGCTGAATATATATTCCAAGCTAGGAATGGTATCCACATTATTGATTTACAAAAAACATCAAAAAAATTAGATGAGGCCTATGCATTCATCAAGGAACAAGCAGAAGAAGGAAAAACTATTTTATTTGTAGGAACAAAAAAACAAGCACAAGAATGTGTTAAAGAAGCAGCTGAAAAAAGCGGAATGTTCTACGTAAATGAAAGATGGTTAGGAGGAACATTAACAAACTTCAAAACTATCAGAAAAAGAATTGAAAGATTAGCAGAATTAGAAAAAATGCAAGAAGATGGAACATTCGAAGTTCTACCTAAAAAAGAAGTTATCCTATTAAAAAAAGAAATGGATAAATTACAAAAGAACTTAGGTGGAATTAAAGAAATGACACAAATTCCAGACGTTATATTCGTAGTAGACCCTAAAAAGGAACATATAGCTGTTCAAGAAGCTAGAAAATTAAATATTCCTTTAGTTGGATTAGTAGATACAAACTGTGATCCAAATGATGTTGACTACGTTATTCCAGGTAACGATGATGCAATTCGTGCTGTTAAATTAGTTACAGACGTATTAGCAAATGCAGTTATCGAAGGAAAACAAGGTGAAAGCTTAGAAGCTGAAGAAGAGCAACCAGTAGAGGAAAGCGAAGAACCAAGCATGGAAGAAGTTGCTCAAAACGAAGAAACTTCAGAAGATTAATTGTTAAATGGGGAAAATTATTTTTCCCTATTTAATGTATAAAAATAGGCTTTAAGATAAAGCCAATAAAATAGTTTTATGAGCAATTTATATTAAATTGCAATAATAAAACTTAAGAAAAAGGAGGAGTTTAGTATGATTACAGCAGCTCAAGTTAAAGAGTTAAGAGAAAAAACAGGTGCAGGAATGATGGACTGCAAAAAAGTTTTAACAGAGACAAATGGAGACGAAGAAAAAGCAATCGAATTACTTCGTGAAAGAGGAATTATGAAGGCAGCTAAAAAATCTGACAGAGTAGCAGCAGAAGGTTTAGTTGAAACATATATTTCAGATGACAAAAAAGTAGGAGCAATTGTTGAAGTTAATGCAGAAACAGACTTCGTTGCCAAAAATGCAGAATTCCAAAATTTTGTTAAAGATGTAGTAAAACAAGTAGCAGTAAATAATCCAGCAAATGTAGAAGAACTATTAGCACAAAAATTCATTGGAAATGAAGCAAACACAGTTCAAGAAGAATTAACAAACAAAATAGCAACAATCGGTGAAAACATGACAATAAGAAGATTTGCTAGATTCGAAACAGAAGGAACTGTAGCAAGCTACATTCATGGTGAAGGAAAAATAGGAGTTTTACTAGATATAGAAAATGCTGATGAACAATTAGCAAAAGATATTTGTATGCATATAGCAGCAGCAAAACCTGAATTCCTATCAGAAGCAGATGTACCAGAAGAAAGAGTTAACAAAGAAAAAGAAATTTTAAAAGCTCAAGTTATAAATGAAGGTAGACCAGAAGCAGTCGCTGAAAAAATAGTTGCTGGTAGACTTGGAAAATTCTATGGAGAAATTTGTTTACTAGACCAAGAATTTGTTAAAGATCCAAGCCAAAAAATTAAAGATTTAGTAGCTTCTAAAAAAGCAAAAATCAATAGATTCGTTAGATTTGAAAAGGGCGAAGGAATTGAAAAGAAAGAAGAAAACTTCGCAGAAGAAGTTGCAAAACAATTAAAATAGTTAAAACAGACTAGGTTAAATACAAAATAAACAAATAAATTTATTTATTAGGATAAAAATAAACAATTAAATAGGGGGCACTTCCAATAAGAGATTATTGACAAGTAGCCTCTTTTTAATTGGCTCTATTTATATGCTTACAATTTAATTTTTTCTAAAGATCCAATATACATTTTACACATTTATAAAACTTTGTAAAATATCTTGACAAAATAAAAAAACAGATGTAACATATGAACAAATGAACATATAATGATATGAGATACTTTTGAAAAGATAAATAAAACGGAGAAAATTTGAAAATATAAATAAAATGGAGGAAATATGGAAGAAGATTTAGTATGTGAAGATAAAGAACTACATCAAAATGAGTTATATGAAGCAAGAAAGAAAGAAATAACACTAGAGATGAATAGAAGTTTAGCAGAAATGTTTAAAGTATTTGCAGATGAAACAAGATTAAGAATAATTTGCAGTTTATTAAATGAAGAACTATGCGTATGTGATTTATGCGAATTATTAAACTTGAATCAATCAACAGTTTCACATCAATTACAAACTTTAAGAACATCAAAACTTGTAAAATACAGAAAAGAAGGAAAGCAAGTTTATTATACGCTAGAAGATGAGCATATTGATGCTATTCTTAGGATGGCGATTGCACACATAAAGGAAAAAGAACGTGTAGGGGAGTAAAAAGGATTGTTATAAAGTAATAATAAGAGCCAAAACACTATGCAGGCTTTTGAAGATGTTACAAAATTCAACAATAAAGGAGTTTTTTAGATGAAAGAGGAAAACAGCAAATTAAGAATAGTTATGTATGTCATAAGTTTAATATTGTTTGCAATAGGTTTCATACCAGCTTTAGAAAGTTATAGATTGATAATTTATTTACTAGCAGTAATTTTATCCGGATATGACCTAATTATACAAGGCATAAAAAATATATTTCACTTAAATTTTGAGGAAGATACTCTAATGACAATTGCAATCATAGCTGCATTTGTAATAGGAGAATACCCAGAAAGTGTTGCAATAGTATTGCTATTTAAACTTGGAGAGCTTATAGAAGATAAAGCAGTAGAAAAAGCTAATCAAAATATAAATAGTATAGCTTCATTGAAAGTTCAAACAGCTAACCTTGTGATTGGCAAAGAAACAAAAGTGGTAAATGTAGAAGAGTTGAAAATAGGAGATAGCATTTTAGTAAAGCCAGGAGAAACAGTACCAGTAGACTCAAAAATTATAAAAGGGGAATCTGCACTAGATACGTCAAAACTCACAGGAGAGAGTAAACCAGTTTATGTAAGCAAAGGTGAAGAAATTCTTTCGGGAAGCATTAATGAAGGCGGAACATTGACTTGCAAAGTTACTAAGGAATATAAAGATTCAGCAATATCTAAAATAGTGGATTTAGTGTATGAAGCTACAAATAATAAAGGCAAAAAAGAAGAATTTATAACAAAATTTTCAAGAGTATATACACCAGTTGTAATAGCTATAGCACTGCTATTAGCCATAGTTCCAGCAGTGTTTGGAGCAGATTTTGTGACATGGCTCTATAGAGCTTTGGTATTTTTAGTAGCATCATGTCCATGTAGCATAGTAATTTCAATACCACTAGCATATTTTTCTTGCATAGGTGCAATATCTAAAAAAGGTCTATTGATAAAAGGAACAAAACATATTGAAGACTTAGCAAATGCAAAAGTTTTGGCATTAGACAAAACAGGCACAATTACAACAGGAAAAATGAGAGTGCAAGAATTTGTATTAATAAATAGCAGTAAAGCACCAGAAAATAATGAAATTCAATCAAAAAGTGAAAAATTTAGCAACAAAGAAAAATTACTACAATATGCATATAGCTTAGAGGCAAATTCAAACCACCCTATTTCTAATGCAATAATAGAATATGCAAAAGAAAAAAATGTAGATAAATTAGAAGTAGAAAATCAAAAAGAAATTGCAGGTTGTGGAATTTATGGAAAAATAGAAGGAAAAGACGTTGTAGTTGGAAATAAAAAAATGCTAGATAGATATAATGTGAGCATAAATTCTAATATGTTACAAAACGATAATAACTCAAAAAATGTTGATAAAAAGAATGAAAATTTAGTTCCAGAAAATGCAGTTCCTGAAAATGCAATTTTAATTGCAGTAAATAATAACTTAGTTGCATATATCACATTAAGCGAAAAAATAAGAGATGGCTTCAAAGAAACAGTATCTAAGTTATATGAAATAGGAATAAAAAAGATCGTAATGCTTACAGGAGATAGTAAAGCAGAAGCGGAAAAAATAGCTAAAGAATGTGGAAAAATAGACTACAAAGCAAAATTAATGCCAGAAGGAAAAGTTGAAGAAATAAACAAATTAAAAGAAAATGGCAAAGTAATATTTATAGGCGATGGTATAAACGATAGCCCAGTTCTTGCAACTTCAGATTTTGGCATAGCTATGGGCGAAGGAACAGATATAGCAAGCACAACAGCAGACAGCATATTAATATCAAATAATATTGGAACATTACCACAAATAATAAAAGCAGCAAGAAAAACAATTAGAATAGTTAATGAAAATATCACCATATCACTTTTAGCAAAACTAATAGTCTTAGTTCTTGGAGTAATTGGCATAGCACCAGTATGGCTAGCAGTTGCAGCTGATACAGGGATGACACTACTAACTGTAGTAAATTCGATTAGAATATTTAAAAAATAAAGCTTTACATAACACACAAATTTCACAAAAAGGTTGACATTACCATAAATATATGATAAAATAATCTAGCGTATGTAGGTAAAAATACATACGCTAGTAAA
>CALXZV010000073.1 GCA_944393335.1 uncultured Clostridia bacterium
TAAATTATTTTAAACTACATTTTTTATTTACTATAAATATATAATAATAAATTGGTTAAATCAAGTCTTTGGTTTATCTTTCTAAAAGAATTTTTATTGCAATTAAAATTAAAATAACTCCTCCTGCGATTTGTGAGTGCTTTTTGTACTTTTCACCAAATATATTTCCTATTTTTACGCCTAGCAAAGATAATATAAATGTTATAATTCCTATTGATATAATTGGTTCTATTATGCTTATTTTTAAAAATGCAAATGTTACTCCAACAGCCAAAGCATCTATGCTTGTAGCTATTGCCAAAATTATCATAGTTTTAAAGTCTATGCTATCATCTACTTCTTCTTTTTCTTTTTTAAAAGCTTCTACTAACATATTTATTCCTATTGCTGCAATTAAAAAAAATGCAATATAGTTGTCTACTTTTGTAATTGCATTACTTAATTTGCTTCCAAGAAAATAGCCAATTACGGGCATTAATGCCTGAAATATGCCAAAATACAAAGCAATAACTATGGCATTTTTCCATTTCATTTTGATCATAGATAATCCTTTGCAAATGGCTACTGCAAAAGCATCCATACCAAGGCCTACGCTTAAGAATAATATTTCTGAGACTCCCATTTGCATCCCTCCATTTTTTAAATTGTAAACGGCTACCTAATTTGCAATTATCTATTTACGCCAAACAATATATCTATTTTCACATTCTCGGCGCGGGTCGCTGCTTGCTCCAGCTTGAGAATGAAAAATAGACATATTGCTTTGGCTTTAACTTGAAAACTTTTCCAAGGTAACCATTTACAATTTAAAAATTACAATATTCCTAATAGGATGATTACAATTATTCCAAGTACAATTCTATACCAGCCAAATACTTTGAAGTCGTGTTTCTTTATGTAGTTCATTAAGAATTTTATTACAAATATTGATACTAAAAATGCTACTATCATTCCTACTAATAGTACAGCAAGTTCCATTCCTGTAAAGCTTAATCCAAATTTTAATATTTTAAGTAAGCTTGCGCCAAACATTACTGGTATTGCTAGGTAAAAGGTGTATTCTGCAGCCACTGTTCTAGAAATTCCTATAAGTAACGCTCCTATTATTGTTGCACCTGAACGTGATGTTCCCGGAAATATTGCTGCTATTAATTGAAACAAGCCTATTATTAAAGCATCTTTATATGTTAAGTCTGAAATATTTTCTACTCTAGGCTTCATATTTTTCTTCTTGTTTTCTATTATTATAAATGCTATACCTACTAAAATAAGCATTGTAGCTACTACCCATGAGTTGTATAAATATTTATTTAAAATATCATCAAACAATAGTCCTACTATTGCTGCTGGAATGCATGCAACTAATATTTTTGCCCACAAAACAAGTATGTTTTTGTCCCATACTACTTTTGACGAGCCTCCATGTTTACTTTTTTGCATTTTTAAAGGCCATATGTTTTTAAAATACAATACTACAACTGCTAATATTGCACCTAATTGTATTACTACATCAAACATATCAAAAAAGCCTTCTGACAAGCCTTCGAATTTTAAAAAGTTTTCTGCTAAAATTAAATGTCCTGTACTACTAATTGGTAGCCATTCTGTAATTCCCTCTATTATTCCATAAATTATTGAATAAATAATGTTTAACATATATTCCTCCTGTGTTTTGTTTAAATATTATTCTATTTATATATTATTTATGCGAAAATTTTTAACATAAAATTTTCAAAGGAATTATAACATTTTATTTGTAGGCTTGTAAATATTTTTCATTAATGTTATAATTTTTATAGTTTTAATTTATTTTTCATGTTTTATAGGTTTTTGAATAAAACCCAAATAAATTTGTAAAGGAAATTATGTTATGAATGATAAAAAAATTTATGATCAAGAAGCAGATAAGAGCTTTAATGGTGATTTAAAAAAGGATAAGAGCTTTAATAGGTATTCTAGGCAGGCTACTGATATAGTTAATAAACATCATATTAATGGAGGTATTCTTCCTAATACAAATCCTCAACCCCCTCATACTGTAGATTATAGAAAGCCTGGCACAGTTTATAATACTAGACCTTCTTCTTCTAAAAAAGTAACATATCACAGAACAAGTGAAGATATTAAAAGACATGGTAGAATAAAAAATAAAAAAGGAAAATTAAGTCCTGCTAAACGTTTTTTAATTAGTGCTGCTATTGTAGCAGGTGGTATTGGTGCTATTACTCTTGGCTATAATTTAGTAAAAGAAAATATAACTGATAGTAAATTAGCTCAATCTCAACAAAACTTGGAAGAAATGGCCGACAGGGAAACTGCTTTAGGTAATTTTAGTGCTTATCAAACTCAGGATAACGATATATTAATTTTAAATGATAATTTGAACGACATTTTAGAAAAATATGAGCAAGATCCAAGTTCTGTTTCTCAGGAAGAAATTGCAAGTTTGCTTCAAAGCATATACACTGAAGGAAAGGAAATGGTTTCTTCTAAAGTTGCAAATGCTTATAATGCTTATAATCAAAAAAATAATAGTTCAATAACAATAGATGCAAATGAATTAAGATATACTCATACATCTAGAGATGGTAATGTTCCATATACAATGGCTTATGTTAATAATAACAATAGCTATGTTTATCTTCCTAGTAATGAAGAGTTAAGTGATTTTATTGCATCACAAATGGATGTTTTATCATGTTATGGTTATGATGGTAATTTAGTCGATGGAGTTTCTAATGAAAAGGCTTTAGATTATGCTAAAGTAGGTGCTACTGAATTGAATGATATGGTAATTTCAAGCTTTACATATGAGCAAAAATTTGGTAGTCCTGTATTGGTTATTAATGAGGCTGAAAAGGAATCTTCTGTTAATACTAAAACAAATGCAACTAACGTTAATGCAAAGAATAATAACTTTGATAAAGGTGATGAAGAAAGATAATTTTAAATAACAGAAAAATAGGGGTGCTACAAGAGTAACTCCCCTATTTTTCTAATCAATCAGCTTTAAGCTCGGGTTTCTGGTAAATACGCATATACCAGCGGCCCGTTTTTTTGAACTTCTTTTTGTTATAATTGAAGCTCTTTTCGGGTTTAACCATGACGATGAATTTTTCATCTTCAGCCAGAAGCTGAAATTCATCATCCTGATCAATTTTTTGCGCGGAGGCAATGCCCCACACATCCAGGTCAGGTACAGCCTTTGCTTTGCTGGATACTTTTTCGTTTAAAAACTTAAGCACCTCAGCTCTAATATTGCTGTCCAGCAGTACTTGGACCAGCAACACGTCCTTTCCTTCTAGCCCAGTCTCGCACCTGAAGAAAATATTCTCCATTTGACCTTTGGTAAGGCCAAGGAGCGTCCGTAGCTTTTGTTTATCTTCCTCCTTTGCTTTGCTGATTTTCGGGTCCTTCATTAAAAGTTCCCGAATTAAAGTAGTTTTCATTTCGTCGAAAAAGATTGCCATTTTCGACACTCCTTTCTTTTTTCTAAATTCCTTAACGGCATCTTATCTATTATACTACAATTTACATAAAAAATCAACCAATAAGCTAAAATACTTATTGGTTTTGAGTAGATTTTATTAAAATCAAAAAGATTTTCATACTAATTTGAATGCAAGTTTTGCAATTAAATTATGTATTTACTTACTGGTTGATATTTATTATTCTTCTGAACTTGGAGCTTCTTCTTTTGCTTCAGGTTCAGGGGTATTATTGTATACTTCTAATATAGCTTTTTGGATTTTTTCTCTAGTAGCAGGATTAATAGGATGTGCTATATCCTTATGTTCTCCAGTGCTCTTAATCTTTTTGCTAGGCATAGCAATAAATAATACTCCTTCAGGATTTTTGATAACTTTGATTTCATGTACTACGAATTCGTTATCAAATGTTACAGATGCAACAGCTTTTAATCTGTTCTCTGAATTTACTTTTCTTAATCTTACGTCTGTTATTTCCATAATAGTGTTCTCCTTCCAAAGTTATAAATTTATATGAAAAACATTACTATTTTTCATACTACTTTATATATTCGCTAATAATTCTCTTTTTCCTTCTTATTTTTACAAAAAATTTTTCCATTTTATGTAACCATGCATATTGTTTTTTTTCATTTTCTGTAATATAATAGTTGGGCAGATTATATAATTAATTAAGGAGCGTGAATTTTTTGGCAAACTTGCAAGATTTAAAAAGATATAAAAATATTTATATGATAGGCATTGGTGGAATTAGTATGAGCGGTATTGCAGAAATTCTTAAAAATTGGGGATTTCATGTTGCTGGCTCTGATATAAGTTCTTCATCTATTACCGACAAACTAATTTCCAATGGTATTTCTGTTACAATAGGACACAATTTAGATGTACTTTCTAAAGCAGATTTAGTTGTTTATTCTGCTGCAATTAAGCCAACGGATGTTGAACTTGTTAAGGCTCACGAGCTGGGAATTCCAGTTGTTGAAAGAGCTGATTTTTTAGGTGAGATTACAAGATGTTTTAGAAATACTATATGTGTATCTGGAACTCATGGTAAATCTACCACTACCTCTATGGTTTCTATGTGCTTTTTAGAGGCTCATAAAGACCCTACTATACAAATAGGTGCTTCTTTGGATGACATTGGTGGAAACTACAAAATAGGTAATAGTGACTTTTTTATTCTAGAAGCATGTGAATATGTGGAGAGCTTTTTAAAATTTTATCCTAAAGCAGAAATTATTTTAAATATAGATAATGACCATTTAGATTATTATGGCAATTTAGATAACATTAAAGCTGCTTTTGTTAAATATGTTAAGCTACTACCTGATGATGGTATTTTAGTTTATAATGCAGATGACCCAAATTGTGCTCATTTGTCACAATATACAAAGGCAAAAAGCTTAACATTTGGCATAAATTCGTCAAATGCAAATTTTGTTGCTAAAAATATAACTTTTGATAAAAATGGTTATCCATCTTTTGATGTATATTACAATAATGCATTTTATAAAACAATGAAATTATCTATTCCTGGCAAACACAATGTGCTTAATGCTCTTTCATGTATAGCACTTTGTAATGAATTTGGACTAGATAAAAATGATATAAAAAATGCACTATTAAAATACAAAGGAGCACATAGAAGATTTGAGTATATAGGCGAATTTAATGGTGTTAAAGTATATGATGATTATGGTCATCATCCTACTGAAATACAAGCTACTGCAGATGCATTAAAGAAAAAACAATACAATCACTCATGGATAATTTTTCAACCTCATACTTATAGTAGAACAAAAAATTTGTTAGATGATTTTGCTAAATGCTTACTTAACTTTGATAATATTATTGTTACAGATATTTATGCAGCTAGAGAAAACGATACTTATGGCGTTTCTGCTAGAGATATTGTTGAAAAAATAGATTCTATGGGCAGAACTGCATACTATATACCAAATTTTGATAATATAGTTGATTTTGTTAAAAGAAATGCAAAACCAGATGATATAGTTCTTACTCAAGGTGCTGGAACAGTAACACAAATTGGACCAAAATTGGTTGAAAAAAACTAAACTATAGAAAAACTTGATTTTTCCTATATTATAAAATAACTAAAAAAAAACTAGGAGTATTCTCCTAGTTTTTTATTAAGTTTTTTATTTAATTCTCATAGTCATTTTCCGCAAGTTCTGGATATTTAAAATCTTGTCCCGAACCTGAAACATCTCCATCACTAACATGATTTACATTAAATGTTTTTGAACCTTTTAATAGGTATTGATGCTTATATTCATTTCCATTTGGATTATTACTACTTCCTATATATATTGGATCATCCCATGTTGCGTCTACAGCATACCAATTGCCATCTTCCATTTGAACATAGTTCCATGCATGTGCCTCTGAATTACCATTTTCATCATATCCTGTACCATATACTAGTACACATGGAATATTTAGTTTATCTAATAAATATTTTAATCCCTCTGCATACCCTTCGCAAACTACATTTTTATTAACAAATGTTCCATAAATATTGTCTTTATTTGGACTATTATTATTGTCATATGTTACATTATCCACAATCCAATCGTGTACATACATTACTTTGTTATATCTTGAGCCTGTTGCATTTGAAACTATTTCATCTGCTACTTTTTGTATTTGACTTATTGCATTATTTATTTCATCTGCACTTGAAAATGATGAATTATAATAAGTCGTTCCACTTTGTGGTAATAATGTAAAACCATAAGATTTGTAGCCTAAAAATGAAGTTGTTCTTGTTGATATAGTTAATTTACTAGTATCTACAAAAAATAATTCTAAATTGTCTAAATTTAAAGCATCCCATGCTGATTGAAAATAGTTATCTTCATCACTTCCACCTATTTCTATTATGCTATCACTAACAGTTGATGGAAATTTAATAGATTGTGTTCCGCTTTTTAAGCTATCAACATTTTCTAAAATTGTTGCATACATTATTTTCGAAGGTTCTTCTAATTGATTATAATAGTATCCCAAAGCAACATTATCCGAACTTGTTAACTCTTCTTCATAAGAGTTTTGATAATCAATATCGGCAGTTGTATCACTATCTGTAAGTGATGAGAAAATAATAAAACATACAAAAATAATTAAAATTACTAAAATTAGTGTTATGACACTAAAACCTTGTTCTTTTCTTCTTAAATTTTTCATAAATGTTCTTTTCCTTTTCATCTAAAGTTTTGTTAATTATAAATTAACTTTAATAATTATATACAAAGTTTTGTAAATAATCAACATTTATCTATCAAAAAACAAAGTTGTCAAATGGGACGGTTCTATTTGACAACTTTTTATTTTATTTTCACTCGCCAAACAATATATCTATTTTCACATTCTCGGCGCGGGTCGCTGCTTGCTCCAGCTTGAGAATGAAAAATAGACATATTGCTTTGGCTTTTATTTTAAATTTAGTGTCAATTAGAACCGTCCCATTTGACAATTTTTTCATTTTAGAACCGTCCC
>CALXZV010000074.1 GCA_944393335.1 uncultured Clostridia bacterium
AAACACATGAAGTTCTGAATAGTAACACGATTTTTTACGATTTAAATACTTTTTTATTACAATAATTGACAAAAACTTACTTTAATATTACAATAATAATAGGGTGAATAATATGGTAAGAAAGTCAAAATTATGGGTATATATATTATTAACAATAATAGCCATAGCAATAGTTATAGCTATTATTTTTGGTATATATTTAACAAAAAATATTTCTTATGCATCTGAATCACAAGGCAAAACTGTAGCAGTAGAAATCCCCATAACACCACAAGATAAAAGCAAAAAAATAAATATAGAAGAAATTGTAGAAAATAATACAAAAGTACAAAAAGTAGAAGTACTAGAAGAACAAGAAATAGATGTTGAATTTACTACACAATATATTGAAAATAATTCTCTTGCAAAAGGCAAAATTCAAGTATTGCAAGAAGGGGTAGATGGAAAACAAAACGCAGTCCTAAAAAATATTTATGAAGGGGACGAGCTTATTTCAAGTGTTCAAGTATCTTCAAGGATAACCAAAGCATCAGTGGATAAAATAGTACAAATAGGTACAGCAGCATTTTCAAATAATTATGTGCCAGTAGTAGGAGACCAGCTTAAAGCAACATCAATAACACTTGCAATAAGACTAAATCCAGACGAAAACGCAGAAAAAGTAGTTACAATAAATAAAGGTGATGTTGTAACTTTAAAAGCAAAACAAGGTGATTGGTATTACGTATCATATGACAATTATTTAGGTTGGGCAAAATCGGACAGCCTAGAATATGTGGATCCAAACGGCACAGGCGATGGTGATGAGAATAATGTTCAATATACAAAAGAGCAGTTAACCCAAAATTTAGGATTTAGTATGCTTCTAAATAAACCAAGTGGACTTACATTAGACCAGTTTAAGCAAATATTTGAAAATGATTCAAATGATAAAAACAATGTGTTTAAAGATAATGCAGAATATTTTTATTACATAGAACAACAATACAACATAAATGGTATATTTGTTGCAGCAGTAGCAATACACGAAAGTGGTTGGGGAACATCTAACATATCTAAAAATAAAAAGAACCTATTTGGATATGGTGCATATGATAGTGACCCATCTGGAAGTGCTTATACCTTCCAATCATACGCTGAGGGAATAGACTTAGTATCTCGTGTATTTGTAAAATACTATCTAAATCCGAAAGGTACACCAATATATGGCGGTGAAACTGCAACAGGTACATATTTTGAGGGAGCAACTTTAACAGCGGTAAACACAAGATATGCAAGTGATAAAAATTGGGCAAATGCAGTTTTCAAATGGATGACATACCTTTACAACAAATTATAAAAATAGCTTGCTATTTTAGGCAGATTAGTGTATTATTAATATATGTAAATTTTAGTATAAAACAATAGATAAAAATAGAATTATAATAAAAGAAGGGAGTAAATTAATGAGAAAAGTACTTATAGTTTTTGCAATCATAATAAGCATAATGGGTATAAATTGTGTTTATGCTGCAAATACTAATGCAGGAAGTGAAATAATATCAGAAGAAACAAAAAGCCAACTTGTAGAAATAAAAGATAAAGAGCTTAAATCAATCGACGACTACAATGAGGCTTATGGAAGCACTACATATGGTTTAGTTGCATACATATTAGACAAAGTTAGAGTCTATAGTATTCCAGTTGCATTTTTAGGAATTGCAATTGCAGCAATATACCAATATGTTATAGGTATTAGAAAATTAGACGTAAGAGACAAAGGCTTTGGAGCAATGATTGGTATAGTAACAATGCTAATTATATGCCAAGTATTGCCACTTATTTTCGCTATAGTTGTAAAAGGTTGGAGGGGTTAACAAATGAAAGTTCTATTTGCAGTAAGTAATGATAATGTATCATCTTCTATAATTCAAAAATATCAGGAAAAATACAAAGAAATAATAACAAGTAAAAATGTTTATTACTTTAATGCAATAATAAAAGAATTACAAAAGGATAAAACATATGATGCTGTTGTTATTGGAGAAGATTTAGAGCCAATTTCAAACAACAATTATGATACAATTGACAAATTTATATTTGATAAATTAGATAATATTAGTGATGAGGCATATAAACCTACAGGTGAAGATATTCCAATTATTTTAATATGTTCTGACAGAAGAACTAAGTCAGATAGTCTTTTGATTAAATTATTTGGAATAGGAATTTATAATGCCCTTTTAGGTAATGATAGAAACATTGACATGGTTTGTAATTTAATTAACAAGCCTAGAAGTAAAAAAGAAGCAAAAAATTATTATAAAATAGACTCTGAAGATGTTAATTATAAACCAGAAAATGAATCAGAAGTTAGTGAAACTGAAATCAAAAATATTTTAAATCACTACAAAAAAATTGGCAGTAATGAAAAAAAGTGTGTAGAAAGTTTTGACAGTATAGCTAGTCAGTACAATGATACACAACTAAGAATTATAGTTAAATTTTTACCTAACAGTGTAAAACAAATTCTAGAGAGAAGCTCAAGTAGATATCAAAAACTTGTAAATGGTGGCACTGTTTTAACAAATGGAAAATATACTCCATATAGTCCATTACAAAAAAATGTTAAAAAAGAAGATACTGCCTTTTTGACAAAAGACATAGAAAAGCCAAATTTAACTAGACCAGTTATAATACCATCAACAATGAATATTGAGGCAGTAAAACCAACTAGAATAGAAAGACCAATGCCACCTACAAATAATACAGTTCAAAATCAAAGACAAATGGCAAATATTCAAACAGACAATACAGTTTCAGCAAGTCAAATGGCAGGAGTAGCAGAGCCTATTGCAAATCAATTTTCAGGTATGCAAACAGCTCCAGTTAGTCAATTATCAGAAATTGAACAAACTCCAGCTACTCAAGTACCAAAAACTGAAGCAACTCCTGCAAATCAATTACCAGAGCATGAGCAGGTTCAAGTAAAAAGAAGAGGTAGACCAAGAAAAGTTAATGTAGAACCTAGCATAAGTGAAACTGGCAAACAAGAAATACAGGGAGCAAATAGTGAACTACAAGCAAATAATGTAGCCCAAATAAATAGTGAACCAGAAGGCATGCAAGTAAAAAGAGGAAGAGGTAGACCAAAAAAGGTAAATAATGTTGCAGAAGATTTAGAAAAGAACAACACAATTAATACTACTCAAACTAGTGTAAATCAGGCAGTAGAAACTAATAGTCCAGTACAAAATTTAAATACTACTGAGTCAACAGCACTTGCTGAGCAAAATACATTTAACTTATTTGATTTAGGAAATGAAACAAATAATGCTCCAGATTTAAATCAAAATGCTTTAGAACCACAAAGTAATGAAATACAAAATAGTTCTGCTCAAACAGTAGAAACAAGCAATGAACAAGCAAATACAGCTCAAAAAAATAATAATGATGTGAATTTGTTTGATATGGCAAACCCATATGATACAAGCTCATTTACAAATCCATATATAACAAATAATATGCAAACTGACAATTATAATGCTGTGCCAGAACAAACAAACATGAATAATCCATATGAGCAAAATACTTATAATAGTCAACCAGAGCGAACAAACATGAATAACCCATATGAGCAAAATAACTATAATAGTCAACCAGAGCAAACAAACATGAATAACCCATATGAACAAAATAACTATAATAACTCATATGACCAGAATATTTATAATAATCAGTTTAATCAAGAACCAAATTATATGAACATTGGTGCTACAAATGAACTATCTAGAACCAATAAAGATGCGAATGTTGTTTCAAGCAACTTTGTTGCACAAAACAAAATTGTAGCATTTGTAGGAACAAGCAAAAATGGAACATCATTTATAGTAAACAATTTAGCTGAGCTTTTAGCACAAAAAGGCATTAAAACAGCAATATTAGATTTAACAAAAAACAAAAATTCATATTATATGTTTACAGATAATGATCAAAACTTAATGAGTATAGCAACACAAAGCATAAAAAATCTTTCTAGGGGAATTGCTCAGGGAGTAGAAGTAAACAAAAATTTAACAGTTTATACATCACTTCCAGATGAAGCAGATGAGACAGAAAGTTTTGAGGCAATCCTTCAAACACTAGATAATAATTATCAAGCTATACTAATGGATTGTGATTTTGACACAAATATAAACTATTTTGTAAAAGCAACAGAAATATATCTAGTACAATCAATGGATGCACTTACAATACAACCATTAACTAAATTTTTAAGTGATTTAAAACTAAAAAATGTATTAGATGAAACAAAATTAAGAGTTATAATAAACAAAGAAGTAAAATTAAAAATCTTAAATGACAAAATGATATTAGGAGGTATGGCAAAATACAATGAGCCATCAATGACACTTCAAAGAGATTTATTTAACCCAGAAACAATCAAATACACAACCATACCATTTGAAATGCAGACATATGCAAGATACTTAGAAGCAATAGCACTTTGCCAAATATCATTAAGTGGATATTCTCAAAATTTCTTAGCTAGTTTAGAAAAATTAGCAAATATGGTTTATCCTCTAGTATCAGGGGGAGGTTATACAAATTACTCTCCAAATTATGAAAAAGCAGAAAAAAGAGGATTTTTCAAAAGCAAAAACAAAAAGCAACCACCAACACAATTTTCAGCAGGAGTAAATGATACATTAAATAAAATGAGAACAAATTATTAATTGTCAAATGTGGTAAAATAATAAAAATTAAACATTAAGATAAAAGAGGTGATAATAAGTGATAATAACTGTTATAGCAATATTAGTTATTATTGTTTTAACATTAATTATATACAACTATTCAGTACACAAAAAAATAGAAACGTATAGTAATTTAAATCAAAGAATAACTAGCTTAAATGTTTTACAAGAGTTTATGAAAACTTTAGGTGAAACATCAAGTATACAGGAAAAACTTGAAAATATAAATGATATATTAATAAGCAAATATTCAATAAAATATTCTACTATTGTAGTTTTTGACGGTGCTGAATATGTTGTAAAAGCCTCAAATGTAGATAAAAAGCACTGGGATGCACTTAAAAGCTTACAAAATGACCCTGTTTTTAATGACAGCATAAAAACTGCAACACCTAAATATGTTACAGTAGAAAATGAAAACGAAAAATTACCATATCAAAAAATGGAGTTCGGTAGGGCCAAATGTGCAATGTTTTTCCCTTTATATGTGGACAATGTGTATATTGGATATTGGATAATTGAAGGTAGCAAGCCTCATGAATTTGACCATATAGACACTACTATTTTAGAAGTAGTAAGAAACAATATAGTAACTATTTTAAAAACAGTAGAAAATCAAGCAACTATAGAAAACATAGTAAGAGATGATTTATATTCTGGCTTAAAATCGGCAGAATATTTATATGGTGAAGGCAAAAAAACAATTGACAAATATACAACATCTGCAATATGTTTATTTAAAATAGTAAATCTTCCAGAAATAAATACACAAATAAGCAGAAAAACAGGTGATAGCACAATAACAGAAGTTGCAAAACTAGTAAAACAAAATTTGGCACAAGAATATATATTTGTAAGATATATGGGACCAAAATTTGCAATAGTATTTTCAGGAGCGGACAAAGATGGCGTGTACAAGTTTATGACTGATTTGAAGTCAAAAATGGAAGCTTTAGACATTATGGCACAGCCAGATTATATTCATAGTGATGAAGAAGACGTAATAGTTAGCCCAAAAATAAGAGTAGTTATATCAACATACTATAAGGGTACAGCTCTAGATGGAGCATTAAAAAAATTAGAAGAATACATAGATTCATCAAATGAAAATACAATAAAAGAAATATAAAGTAAAAATACATTAAAAGGAGGGTTCTTACAATGAATATGGATGAAACAATGAAATTTGACGTAGAAAAAGAGCAAAATGAAAGAGTAAAAGAAATACTTAAAGAAGTATATGATGCTCTTAAAGAAAAGGGATATAACCCAATAAATCAAATTGTTGGTTATATACTTTCAGGTGACCCAACATATATAACAAGCCACAAAGGAGCAAGAAATCTTATAAGAAAAATAGAAAGAGATGAACTATTAGAAAAAATGGTTAAAGAGTATATAGGTGAATAGTTGTGTGCCAAAGGGTTGTCAAACGGGACGGTTCTAATTGACACTATTTGGTGTCAAACGGGACGGTTCTAATTGGCACTATTTTGTGTCAATTAGAACCGTCCCGTTTGACAATCTTTGACAAGCCTCTTCCACAACAGAATAGTAGGTAAAAATGAGTAGAATTTTAGGAATAGATTATGGAATGGCCAGAACTGGTATAGCAATAACAGACGAGCTAGGGATAACAGCACAAGGTCTAGAAACCATAACATCAAATGGAAATGATAAAATAATATTAAAAAGATTAGCAGAATTAGTAGAACAGTACAATATAGAAACATTTGTAATAGGAAATCCACTTAATATGGATGGTACCAAAAGTGAAAGAAGTATCGAAACAGAAAACTTTATACATAAACTAAAATCAAGATTTAACAAAATAAATATTGTTCAAGTAGATGAAAGGCTAACAACAGTAGAAGCACATAGAACAATGAATTACTTAAATATTAATAACAAAAAGAAAAAGCAAATTGTAGATACAATTTCAGCAGTTTACATTTTAGAAAGCTATATTAACAAAAACACTTGATTTTTAGCCAAAAATAGTATAAAATAAAGTATAGTTTTATGAATAAATTTATTTAAGGGGGAAATAATAATGGCAACAGTATATTCAGCAGGTGATTTTAGAAATGGAACAACATTTGAAATGGACGGAAACGTTTATAGAGTTGTTGAATTCCAACACGTAAAACCAGGAAAGGGTTCAGCATTTGTTAGAACAAAAATAAAAAATGTTATAACAGGTAGTGTTTTAGAAAAAACATTTAACCCATC
>CALXZV010000075.1 GCA_944393335.1 uncultured Clostridia bacterium
TCACTTAAGCAATGTTGTTTCAATCAATACAATAATTTGTTATGAGGTGAGACAATGATTATCGAATTACCAAAAGAACACATTATTCTTAGTGATGAGAAAGGAGAGGTAAAAGACGGAATTCTTTATTTGCATCGGAATATGTTTGAAGAGGCAATGTTTGAATTAACATACATCTTACATGGACACGTTTGTTACTACTGCAATAAGCCAATCACAGGTATAGAAGATAAAGAAAAACAAGAAGGAGTACTTTGGAAATCTTTAGACCATCTTATACCGAGAGAATTTGGTGGAGTTAGTATTACTAACAATTTAAGACCTTGTTGTAGTGTTTGCAACCGTAAAAAAGGGAGTATGTATCCAAACGAATTCAATCAGTTTCGGCATATTGTAAAATGTAAAAGTATCAGAGAAAGAAAAGCTAAGCTGAAAGATTTCAATGAGGAATTAAGTTTTATTCAAACCAAAAGAAAGTATGGCGAAATGCCATCCCTTCCAGAGGAGTGGCTAGAACAAGGAAATCACAAATCTGTGTATGTGAATTTTAGGCTTGAAGATCCGATAGGAACTGTATACAGCAAAATTGCAAGATTTTATAGAAAATATAAAAGAATTCCATATCCTATAGTTGTAAGTGCAAACAAATTCCTGCTTGATGGCTTCAATTCTATACTCTTTATGAAAATTGAGGGTATAAAAAAGATTGATGTTATTAAGCTAGATAATGTTATTTATGACGGAATAGTAGATTATACTTCTCACGTGTTAGGTAAGTGATTTTTCTCACTATTTGCCCTGTAGTCTATTGACTATGGGGCATTTAAAATTACAGTTTGGACTAAAAAAGTTTTGAAAAAGTACTTGCTAGGTACAGAAAAAATTTGACACTAGGGGGCAGAAAAAATTTAACAACCCCTTGAATTTTAAAATTCAGTTTGATAAAATAATGAAAGCAAAAAAGGGAGTAGCTCATAAATAACTAATCAACAGCAAGAGAAATCTGGTTAGTGACCTTTATGGTGAGCAAGACTTTTAAGAAATAGTAATTCTTATTAGTCTTGCTTTTTAATTATATAGTAAAAAACAAGTTTTTCCTATATAATTAAGCATTTGTAAAAAGAAAAATAAATTTTTTATTGAAAGCAAATTAAAAATGAAACATTACAATAAATTGCACATAGTATTAGTTATTAAGACTATTCAATTGCTGTTTAAAATAAATTAAATAGCAAATAATACTGTTAGGAGGAAAAAATGAACTGGTTTAACAAAAGTGTAGAAGAAGTTTCTAAAACTTTAAACACAGATTTAGAAAAAGGATTAAGCGAAGATGAAGCTAAAAAGAGACAAAAAGAAAATGGTTATAATGAATTGCAAGAAAAGAAAAAGAAGAGTACTTTTGCAAAATTTTTAGAACAATTTAAAGATTTTATGATAATTGTTCTTATAATTGCAGCAATCATTTCTGGTGTTGTTGGACAAATGCAAGGTGAAGGGTTTACAGATTCTATAATCATACTAATTGTTGTTATTCTTAATGCTGTTATAGGTGTTATACAAGAAAATAAGGCGGAAAAATCACTAGAAGCATTAAAGAAAATGAGTAGTTACTCAGCAAAGGTAATGCGTGATGGCAAGGTAACAGTTGTACCTTCAAGAGAGTTAGTGCCTGGAGATATAGTTGTATTAGATACAGGAGATTATGTTCCCGCAGATATAAGAATTATTGATGCTGTAAATCTTAAAGCACAAGAGGCATCACTTACAGGAGAATCAGTACCAGTTGAAAAAGATGCTGCTACAATAGAAAATGAAGAAGTATCTCTTGGAGATAGAACAAATATGTTATTTTCTTCAAGCCTAGTAACATATGGTAGAGGAAAAGGCATAGTTGTTGAAACTGGAATGCATACAGAGGTTGGAAATATTGCAGGTATGCTAAATAGCGTAGAGGAAACTGCAACACCACTTCAACAAAAATTAAATAAACTTGGCAAAAGTTTAGGAATAATGGCAATTGTAATTTGTATAGTTATATTTATAATAGGATTAGCATATGGCAAAGATGTAATAGATATGTTCATGACAGCAGTAAGCTTAGCTGTTGCAGCTATTCCAGAAGGGCTAGCAGCAGTATCAACAATTGTTCTTGCAATAGGCGTTCAAAGAATGGTTAAGAAAAATGCTATTGTAAAGAAATTACCAGCAGTTGAAACACTTGGAAGTGCATCAGTAATTTGCTCAGATAAAACAGGTACACTTACTCAAAATAAAATGGAAGTTCAAAAAATATTTGTTAATGGACAATTAATAGATGTTGCTAATGCAAATTTGCAGATAATGAGTGAGAAAAGCAAAGGTTCTTCAAATTCAACAAATGAAGAAGTAAAAGATATGCTTTCATCTGATGAACTAGAAAAAACAATTTTAATTGGAATGCTATGTAATGATACAAAAATTGCACCAAACAATCCTAATACAAATGAATTAAATAGTGCAAAAGCCGATAATTCTAATGATAGCACATCAAATAGTGAAGAAAGCAATTTAAAGAATGTTACCTTCACAGGTGACCCAACAGAAATTGCTTTAACTCAATTAGCTTTTAATTTTAAATATGATGAAAATGAAATAAATAATCATCCAAGAGTTGCAGAAATACCATTTGATTCAGATAGAAAATTAATGACAACAGTAAACAAATTTGGAGACAGATATTTAGTTTGCACAAAAGGTGGACTTGATGAATTACTATCAATATGTAATAGTTATTCTGAAAATGGAGAAATAAAAACTGACTTAAAAGATAAAATACCAGAAATAGAAAAGCAAAATGAATCTTTAGCTAAAAATGCCCTTAGAGTTTTAGCAATGGCATATAAATATATGGACCATGCACCAGTAGGAGATGAAATTTTAGACTTAGAAAGAGATTTGACATTTGTTGGAATGTGTGGAATGATAGATCCACCTAGAGAAGAAGCCAAAATTGCTGTTCAAAAATGTAAAGAAGCAGGAATAAAAACTGTAATGATTACAGGAGACCACAAGATTACAGCAACAGCAATAGCTAAAAGCTTGGGAATATTAGAAAATGAAGATGAAGCTATAACAGGAGCAGAACTTGCAAAAATGTCTGATGAAGAATTGGATAAAAACATTAGAAAATACAGTGTATATGCAAGAGTTGCACCAGAACATAAAGTTAGAATAGTAAAAGCATGGCAAAAAGCAGGAGAAATTGTTGCAATGACAGGTGATGGTGTAAATGATGCACCAGCACTAAAACAAGCAGATATTGGATGTGCAATGGGAATGGTTGGTACAGATGTGGCAAAAGAGGCCGCTGATGTAATCTTAACAGATGATAACTTCGCAACAATCGTTTCAGCAGTAGAAGAGGGAAGAAGAATATATGCAAATATTTTAAAAGCTATCGAATTCCTAATTTCAAGTAACATAGGTGAAATTGTTTTACTATTCGTATGTATGCTTATAACACCATTTTTAAGTAGCACATTTGGAATAGACATTAATTTAATTGAACCATTACTACCAATGCATATTTTATGGATAAATTTAGTAACAGACTCGCTTCCAGCTCTTGCACTTGCCGTAGACCCCGCAGAAGATGATATAATGAAGAAAAAGCCAAATAGAGAAAAAGGCATATTTGTAAAATCAAGACTTTGGAGAGTTGCATATCAAGGTATAATGATAGGATTAATTACACTTGCAGCATTTATAATTGGTCTATCAACACCAGACAGCATACTTCCACAAATAGAAGGCTTAAGCAATGAAGAAGTAAAAGTAGAAATAGGTCAAACAATGGCATTCGTTACACTTGCATTTGCAGAGCTAGTTCATGTATTTAATGTAAGAAATCCTAAAAAATCAATATTTAAAACACATCCATTTAAGAACAAAATGTTATTATTGGCACTTGGAGTTTCATCAATGTTAATGATAGTAATTTTAGCAATTCCTGGTTTACGAGAAGTATTCAGCATACCAGTACTTCCAGTACAAGACATTATTGAAATGATATTACTAATTTTATCACCAATAGTAATTGTGGAAATAATGAAATTAATCAAACTAAATGGAAATAGAAAGCAAGAAGAATAACTAAACTTTTTTCAGTTTTTTTCAGTTGGGGACGGTCCTAAAATGAAAAAGTTGCTTATGCCAAACAATATATCTATTTTCACATTCTCGGCGCGGGTCGCTGCTTGCTCCAGCTTGAGAATGAAAAATAGATATATTGCTTTGGCTTTTGTCTTTATATTTTTTCGAAAAAGGACCGTCCCCAACTGAAAAAATTTTTGAAATATATTGCTTATTTTTAATTTTTATGTATAATATATTTGTAGAAAATAGCGTTCAACAACAAAATTGTTAAAAGACTAAAAGGGGCAAAGCAATGTATGATTTAATTGTAAGGACAAAAAGATTAAATAAACTAAAAGTTGCACTGGTTATTTTAGTTGTTGTACTAATTATTTTAATGATTTTTACAAGCATAAAATTAGTACAAATGTATAATGTAAGTAAAACTAAATATGCATATGATTTATGGATTAATGAAGTGAATGCTCAAATTTCAGCTAGGGAAGAAGCTGAAAAAGCGAGATTTGCACCATTAAATGAAGAAGAACTTGAAAGATTTAATAACATATATAAACATCAAGACAATAAAAGAGTGTTTTTGACATTTGATGATGGACCTTCTACATCAGTCACACCATACATATTAGATTTACTTAAAGAGAAAAACATAAAAGCAACATTTTTTGTGTTAGGACTTAAAGTAGAGGCAAATCCAGACTTAGTTAAGAGAGAATATGATGAGGGGCATTACATAGCAAATCATGGATATTCTCATAAATACGGAGATATATATTCTAGTAGCCAAGCAGTGCTTGATGAATATAATAAAACAAATGACGCAATAAAAAATGCTTTAGGAAATGAAAATTATAATTCGCTAGTATTTAGGTTTCCAGGTGGTTCAAGTGGAGGACCATATCATGATATAAAGCAAGAAGCGAAGGAATTATTAAAGCAAAATGGAATCGCAAGTGTTGATTGGAATGCACTTACAAATGATGCAGCAGGGGCTAATACAAAGGAAAAAATAATGCAAAACTTCTATAATACTGTTCAAGGCAAAACAAGTATAGTAATATTAATGCATGATGCATCAGATAAAATCTTAACTTATGAATGTTTACCAGAAATGATACAATATTTTAAAGATAATGGATATGAGTTCAAAACAATGTATGATGTGATAGAGAGAGGCTGAATTTTATTTGAAATGTGATATGAATTGCAATGCAGACGAAAAATAGATGATTAAAATTTCGATAAAGTACTTGACAATATGATAAAAAAAGTGTATATTAAATATTGTTCACGTTATTGAACAATATTTAGCACTGGTCTTAGAAGCCAATGCGAATATACATATGCGGATGTGGCGGAATTGGCAGACGCGCTGGTCTTAGGAACCAGTGTCAACGACGTGGGGGTTCAAGTCCCTTCATCCGCACCATTTCATAAAAATAAAAAGAAGAAAAACTCTAGTAAATGCTTATAAATCAACATTTATTAGAGTTTTTGGTTTTATATAGTTTTAACAAAAAAACAAGTAAATTTAACTAATTTTTAAAGAAATTACCCTAAAATTACCACCAATTTTTCGATAAAAATAGAAAAGAGATAAATTATATTGACACGCATAAGTAAATACCTTATAATGATATTTAGTCAATAAAAATAAAAAATGGAGGTGAAATTATTGAAAGACATTGATAAAAATAGTGCGTCATTTGAAGAAATAAAACATATTGATGAAAATGGCGTTGAATTTTGGTATGCAAGGGAGTTGCAAAGTGTTTTAGATTATAAAGAATGGAGAAAATTTGATGGCGTAATTCAAAGAGCAATAAAAGCATGCAAAAACAGTAATATCAATGCTTCAGACCATTTTGTCGGCGCCGACAAAATGGTGTCAATTGGTTCAGGAGCAACTAGAAAACAAATAGACTACAAACTAACTCGTTATGCTTGTTATTTAATTGCACAAAATGGAGATAGTAGAAAAAAAGTCATTGCTCTTGCACAAACATATTTTGCAGTTCAAACTAGAAAGCAAGAAATTAGTGAAAACGAATACCGTTTGCTAACAGAAGATGAAAAAAGATTTTATCAAAGAGATTTAACTAGAAAAGGCAATTACTCGCTTAATCAAACTGCGAAAAATGCAGGTGTTAAAAACTTTGATAAATTTCACAATAGCGGTTATAAAGGTTTATATAATGGAGAAACAGCTGATGATATTGCAAAAAGAAAAGGACTAAGATATAGAGAAGATATTTTAGATAATATGTGCAGTGAAGAACTTGCAGCTAACCTATTCCGCATTACACAGACTGAGTCAAGATTAAAAAGAGATAAAATTAATACGGAGAAGAGAGCTTGTGAAACTCATAATAAAATTGGAAAAATAGTCAGAAAAGCTATTAAGGAAGCAGGCCGGAACTATGCCGGAAGATTTGCCAACGCCAAAGAAAAGTTTAAAGCAACTAGAAAAGGAAAACATTAGAAGTTTACAAAAATAGAGATTGGAAGTGATAGCATGCTCTGTACGGCTAAATAACTGTACAGAGCATTTATTATGTCAAAATTTAATGTCGAGAGTAGTTAATTTTATTAAAAAAATAAAAATATTTTAAACTTTTTTACACACAATAATATCTAATAAAGTATAAAGCAAAAACAAAAGTTTAAAGAGGTACAA